>JAHRVJ010000147.1 GCA_019090765.1 Ilumatobacteraceae bacterium | reverse complement strand
GGGGTCCCGGCATCGGGCGCGGCTATCGTTGTGCCGTCGTGGTAACACCGAGTCCAACCGAGGCGCAATGAAAAGCTGGTCGCGATCCGTCGTCAGCTACCCGCCCACTTGGATCGCGGCTGTACTGCTCGGTGCCACTGTTTGGTTGGTCCTTTCGTTCATCGAGCCGTCGGGTGTGTTCGTCGCGATCCTTGTCGTTCTGGCGCTTCTCGCCATTGTCGCGTGGCCATTCACGATGTCAGCCTCAGGCACCCTTGCCAAGCTTCAGTTCGAGATCCCCCGAGTCGAAGAGGTCGACCCGGAAGAGATCGCCGCTCTACGTGCCCAGCTCATAGAGATGGATGACACTCAGCCCATCGAACAACTCGATGCGCTGCTACGCAAGCGTCAGAGCCTGATCAATGTGCTGCAGCGTCGGCTCGATGCGGGCGAGCTCACATATGCCCGATACCTCTCCTCATCGCAGCAGGTGTTCGCCTCGGCGCTCGACAACCTGCACGAGGTTGCCGTCGCCCACGAGAGCATCAGCACGATCAAGGAGACCTATATCGATCGTCGTCTTGCCGAGTTGTCGACCGATGACAGTGATGTCGACTCCGCCGAGCGTGAACGCTCCGCCCTGGAACGGCGCCGTGAGATGCGAACCAGGCAACGGCGCCGGATTGCCCAGTTGCTTGCACAGAACGAGGCAGCGCTCACTGCCCTCGATCGCACTACCACTGCTCTCGCAGACGTCCCCATCGGCAAGAAGCCCGAAGACGCCGAGGCGGCAATGGCCGCACTCGAGGAGCTTGCTGACCGCGCCATCAAGTACGCATGAACCCGTCACCGACCGAAAGGCCACCCGTATGACCGACACCGAACCAGCCGCTTCCGGCACCTCAACATCCACGCTCAATCTGGCCCTAGACGTCAAAGAGGCCGAGGCCGAACTTGTACTGCCGGAGCCTGAGACGACCGACGAGTTGCTTGCCCAGGCCAACGCCCAGGTCGAACAAATACTCTTGATCGACCCCGAAGACGAGGACGCACGTACCGCCGCACGAGATGCCGTCGACTCGATGGGGCGTGACCTCCAGACTCGCTCCGCCGGGCGTAGCCGGATGTTGCAGGCTCCGCTCAAGGAGATTTCGCACAACAGCGAAGACGGCGGCGAGGTCGCCAAATCACTCTCGGATCTGCGGATCCAAGTCGAGAAGCTGGATCCGTCGGGGCTTGACACCGAGGCAGGATGGTTCACTCGCGCGATCGGCAAGATCCCAGGTATCGGGACACCGTTGAAGCGCTATTTCATGCGCTACGAGAGTTCGCAAACACAAATCGATGCGATTGTGGTTTCGCTCGAGAAGGGCCGCGATCAGCTCAAGCGCGACAATGTGACACTCGGTGACGACCAGAAGGAAATGCGAGAACTCACCCACCTGCTCACCGATCAGATCGCTCTGGCTCAGGCGCTCGATGCATCCGTGGTCGACAAACTCGCCACCGAGATCACCGCTGAGGATCCGCGTCGGCAGTTCGTTGAGGAAGACATTCTCTTCGCATTGCGTCAACGAACCCTCGACCTCCAGCAGCAACTTGCCGTCAATCAGCAAGGCGTTCTTGCCATCGAGATCATCATCCGAAACAACCGCGAACTGATCCGCGGAGTTGACCGCGCGATCGACGTGACCATCAGCGCGCTGCAGGTGGCAGTCACCGTCGCGCTCGCCCTGGCGCACCAGAAGATTGTCCTCGACAAGATCCAGGCGATCAACACCACTACTTCATCGATGATCGCGGGTACCGCCGAACGGCTCAAGACGCAGGGCACCCAAATCCACCAGCAGGCGTCCAGCACGATGCTCGACATGGAGGCCCTGCGCTCGGCGTTTGCCGACATCGACATCGCCCTCGACGAAATCTCTCGTTACCGGCGCGAAGCTCTGCCCGCCATGGCAGGCACGATCCTCGAACTCGACGCCCTCACCGCTGACAGCGAGAAGGCAATTGAGAACGTAGAGCGCGGACGCACTGCGGTCACACGCATCGAGGAGACGGGTGGCACCATCGACGTCGGCGAGATCACCGCCAAGGAGACGGAGTGACGATGTCGCGGACGAGCCGTCTAGCGCGCCTCGCAGCGGTCGCCGCAGCGTTGGCCATCCTCGCTGCGGCTTGCGGTTCGGAGGGAAGTAGCGAGCCGCTCGACCAGGGTTCCGCTCAGGACCGTCTCGACGAATTGGCTGACGAGATCGACTGGGTCGACGATCCGGTAACCCGCAGTGCATCGATACCGCCGCCGACCGGCGCCAACCTCGCCGACACACTTCCCGATATCGATGAGTTCCCGATCGTCGTGTCAGCGGGGGCAGGAACAGAATCTGTCGAGGTCTGGTCGTCGACCGAGAAGTCCGGTACTGGCACCGACGGCTGGATGACCGAGGTTGCTCAGGCATTCAATGACGCCGACCTCGTTCTCGCCGACGGAACACCGGTGGGTGTCGACTTGCGCAGTATCGCATCAGGCACCGGGTTCCAGTACATCGCGCGGGGCGAGGATCTTCCAGACGCCTATACCCCGTCTAGCCAACTGTGGATTGAGATGGCTGGCGAGTTTGAGACGATGACCGAGATCCGCGGTCAGACCGTTCCCAACGTGGCCGGCATCGTCATGACCGAGGAGACCGCAGCGGAACTGCGAGCCAAGTACGGTGAACCGACGGCCGCAAATCTCGTTGACGCGGTGATTGCGGGCGACCTCGTGATGGGATACACCGACCCGTTCGCGTCGAGTACCGGGCTGAACTTTCTGCTGACCGTGCTCGACACGATCGCCGAAAGCGACTCTGCCCGACTGACATCCCCAGACGTTGCGAGTGTGTTCGAACAGTTTCAGCGGCAGGTTCCGTTCGTTGCCCTGACGACGCTGCAGATGCGCGATTCCGTCGAGAACGACACCGGGACACTCGACACATTCGTGATGGAGTGGCAGACCTTCACGAACACCGAGTCACTGCGAAGTGGCTTCGAATTCATCCCCTTCGGCGTCCCGCATAACAACCCGCTCTACGGCGTCGGTGACGGGACGGCGGCGCAGGCGGAAGTCCTCGATCTGTTCGCTGAGTTCTCTGAACAGCCGGAGTTCCAGGAACTGGCTATCGAGTATGGCTTCGATCCGCCGGACTACACCGCAGCGGTTGCTGTGCCGTCAGGTTCGACACTGATCGACGTGCAGAACACCTGGAAGGACAAGAAAGATGGCGGCCGAACGGTTGCGACGGTGTTCGTCGTCGATGTCAG
>JAHRVJ010000146.1 GCA_019090765.1 Ilumatobacteraceae bacterium | reverse complement strand
CTTTCCCCCTACGCATCATATTTTCTCCTCCTGGAGTTCTGCCAGCCATTCGGGATTTCAGGCCAACGTCGTTGTTGGTTGTTCACTATGTATTCACCCACCGGAAGGTTCCGGCAAGCTAGTGAGACCGTAACAGAGGCGAGCGCTCAACACGAATATCCGAGATTGTCTCATTGCTCGTGCTCAGCGGATGGCCGTCGAGCAGCAATGGCGACAAATATGTGGGTGCGCTGCGTATTCGGTCGGTGCCGTCGGTAAGACTGCCGGTCATGAATGACGCCAGTGAAACATTGTCCGCGGTTGCAGTCTCTGCGGTACGGGCCGCTCCGAAAGCGGCTACCGCGATCGGTCTCGCCGTCGCCACCAAGGGTGCGGTGCCTCGCCAGCTTGGGCTTAGTCGGTCAGCTTTGGAGTCGAATGGGTTCGAAGGTAAGCCCGGTCAAACCCTCACGATCCCGACCGGTGATACGCTGACCGTCGCGATCGGCGTCGGTGATCCTGGTTCCATTGATGTCAAGGGGCTCAGGTCAGCGGCTGCCGCATTTGGGCGCGCTTCTGCGAAACATGCTCATCTGGCAACCAATCTGGCAGATATTGATGGAGTCGATCCTCGTGCCGCCGGAGTGGCGGTCGCCGAGGGTGTGCTCCTGGCCTCGTATCGCTACGTCGGGCTGAAGAACGACACCGCCGCGGGTTCGAAGCTGGAATCCTTGGCGCTGATGGCCAGCGCCAAGGGCCTGAAGAATGTTCAGCAAGGCGCCGACCGGGGCGCCGTCATCGCCGGGGCCGCCGCGATGGCCAGGGAGCTAGCGAACACGCCGCCTACCTATCTCAATGCAAAGGACATCGCGGCCAAAGCCGTCGAGCTCGGGCCAGCTGCTGGCCTCGAGGTTGAAGTGTTCAATCATGACCAGCTCGAACAGATGGGTTGCGGCGGAATGGTCGGGGTTAACCGTGGCTCGGCTGAACCGCCGCGGATGGTCAAGCTCACGTTTTCGCCACGATCACCGAAGGGTCATCTCGTGCTTGTTGGCAAGGGAGTCATGTACGACTCGGGTGGGATCTCGCTGAAGCCAAGTAACCCGTCGCATGTGGCAATGAAGATGGACATGACGGGTGCGGCGGCTGTGTTGTCGGCGATGTCTGCGCTCAAGGCGCTGAAATGCAAATCGAAGGTGACCGCGTATTTGATGTGTACCGACAACATGCCTTCGGGAAGCGCACTGAAGCTGGGCGATGTGCTCACGATGCGTAACGGCAAGACCGTCGAAATCCACAACACCGACGCAGAAGGCCGCCTCGTTCTCGCCGATGGCTTGTCGCTGGCGGCCGAAGACAGCCCGGACGCGATTGTCGACATCGCCACGCTCACCGGGGCGGCGCTCGCCGCACTAGGCCCCGAGATCGCCACCTTGCTCGGTAACGATCAGCCACTCGTCGATCAGCTAAAGGCAAGTTCGCAGGCGGTTGACGAGCCTGTCTGGCAACTTCCGCTCGACTCGGGTCGCTATCGCAAACTGCTCGACTCAGTTGTTGCCGACATGCGCAACATCGGTGGGCCCTATGCGGGAGCCATCACGGCGGCCATCTTTCTAAGTGAGTTTGTTGGTGACGTTCCTTGGGCTCACCTCGACATTGCCGGCCCGATGGTCGTTGATGGCGACGACGGCATCTACTCCAAGGGCGCTACCGGCTTCGGGACACGCATCCTGATCGACCTTGCGTGCGGTTTCAAAGCCTCCGACTGACTGCATCACGTCACTGCGCGGCGGCCAACTGACATGCGTTGTCGGCCACTTCGGCCGCAACCGCGTCGCGAACCCCGAGCGCCACTAGCTGGTGCTCAATCATGATTGAGTCGTCGCCGGTCTCGAGCATTGCTGTTGCCAGCAAGTGTGCCCGCGACAATTCGTCGAGGGTGATCGTCTTCTGCTCCCAACCCGCGTGCACTGCGTGGAGCTCCTCTGGTAGTCGGCAAAGCTGTCGGTAGCTAATAGACGGCACCCGGCGCCTAACTGCTAGGCCACGCTCAATCGGGTGCGCGAGGCCGAACATCTCGCAGCGTTGAAGAGCTTTACTGAAAGGCGACGACCGTCCGGCCGAGTAACTGAGCCCCATTGCGCGTGCGGTATCGGTGAGGTCGAGTTCGTAGCCTTCAGGTGAGTGTGCGAAGCCGGCAACCAAGCGCCGCAGCAACCAGGTGCCGGTTGGGCCGAGCACACCGAGCCAGAATATTTCGACGTATCGCGAGCGCGGATCGTGGCCGACGTTGTCAACGATCGGATCGATCCACGGTCGAATCGTGACTACTGGGTTGAATGGGTGGGCGAGCGATGTATCACTCATAAGGACCTCCTTCGACGACGCGAGTGGGGGGAGGTCGGTCAACCCAACAGTGGGCGGCTAGCTGCAGAAATCGGAACGCCGTGAGCGTCGTGGAAGAATGCTCGGATGCTTAGCAAAGTCAGGTACTGGCAGCACGGTCTTGTGCTGGTGGTGATCTTGGCAGTTTCAGCGCTCGCGGGTACTCGCGTAATTGGTGCTGGCGACAATGCCCGTTTCCGCCCCGAGAGTTTCGACGCCAAACAAGTCACGGTCTGGCCAGAAGGAGCCGATGGCGTGAGAATCCGCGAGGTCGTGGATATCGATTTCGGTGCCGAAGAACGACATGGCTATCAACGCATTATCCCAAATGACTTCGGTGTACCTACCGACGTGACTGCGTCATCTCCGGATGCAAGTGATGATGTTTCGGTAACCCAAACGGGCAGCAAGACTCGCATCCTGATCGGCGACCCCGATGTCACTCTCAACGGCCGCCGCCGCTACGTGGTTGAGTACACCCTCCCCGACGCGGGTCTGGCGTCGGGCCAACTATGGCTCGACATCATCGGCAACGACGAAACGTTCGAGACGGCACGTTTTGAGGTCGTGCTGACCGGATTTGAATTCAGCGAAACTGTTTGCCACACCGGCCGATACAGAGCTGTCGGCGGATGTTCGCTGGACGTCACTGAAGATGGAAACTACGTGACGGTGATCGAGCCACTTGACCCGTATTCGGGAATCACTGTTGGTGGGGATGTTTCGTCGCTGTCCTCGCCACTGTTGCCACTCGAACCGGCACGCCCGTCTGCCATTCCATCAGGGTTTCAGCCACTCGGATTTCTGCTACTTCCCATCGGGCTGTTCGCCGCTGTAATCGTGTTTGTGGGTGGCCGTCGATATGGGAGCAATGAGGTTCTCGCCGGGGGAGCGGCGGACGCGGCTTTCGGAGATCTACCGGTGCCTGGCATGGGGAATCCATTGGCTGATCTGCCGACCTACCGAGTTCCTGACTCGCGCTTGGCTGAGTTGGCAACGATCGAGTTCGCTCCGCCGCGCGGTATTGAGCCGTGGCACGGAACAGTGCTCCTCCGAGAACAGGTCGACGATGACTCTGTGTCAGCGTGGCTCTCCGAGATGGTTGCGCACGATGCTCTCGTGATTTCAGAAGGTGAGGACGGCACACATCTTGAGCGGGGTGCTGACACGGCGCGTTTGAGCGGCACCGATCAGGATCACTTACGGCGGTTGTTCGCTGCGGGTGACTCCGTAGAACTCGGCACCTACGATGAATCCTTCAACAAGACGTGGCAAGCCATCAAATCCGAGCAAACTCGTTTCGCCGAAGATTCTGGCTGGTGGTCAAGGGGTGGCCCGAGTGAGCGATTGGCTGTTACTTCGCGAATTATCGGTTCCGTCATTCTGATCTCACTAGTCATGGTGCCCTTACCGTTCCTGATGGGCTCGTCGCCGCGCTTGGCGCAAGCGATAATTGCCTCGCCATGGTTCGCGATCGCGTTGGGTTTCGCAGCCCCCTTGCTGGCAGCGTTTGTGGCCTACAGCGGCATGTACCCGGCACGGACTGCCACGGGTTCGGCATTGACGCTGCGAACAGAGTCGTTCCGTCGCTTTCTTGCCGCGAGCGAAGGCAAGCACGTTGATTGGGCTTGGGAAAACGGTCTGGTGCGCGAGTACAGCGCGTGGGCGGTGGCCCTCGGTGCTGCTGAAGCGTGGAGCGAGGCGATTGAATCGAGCAACGTTTCCGACCCGGAGCTGGCCTTAGCCGGGCCCCTGCTTGTTTACACGGCGAGTTCGGCGTTCCAGTCGGCGCATACGGCACCGTCAAGTTCGAGCGGTGGCGGCGGTGGCGGCGGTGTCGGCGGCGGTGGAGGAGGCGGAAGCTCAGGCTCGTGGTAACGCGCCGGGCCCGATCAGCGGCGGACGGTCGGCCACATAGCCGTTAGTAGCGCCTGAATCTCTGCACGCCGCTGATTGACAACAGCATTCGACTCGTTGATCAGCTGCGCGTTCGGTGGTTCTTGGCCGCGTAATTGCAAACTCGTGTCGACTGCCGCGGCAAGGCCCGACATGGTCTGACCGAGACGTTGCCATGATTCTCCATGCCCTGCTGTCCATTCCTGCTGGGCGCCGATCGCGATATTGTCGAGACGGCTGCGTTCGATTGTCCAGCGCTGCTGAGCCTGCTGAGGCGGTGCCGCAAGCAATTCAAGGGTGAGCTGATCGTGAACCCATTGGGCGGTGCTCAAGAGTTCTGATTGTGGCGACGCTGTCGGGCTCGGCGCGACAGCAGCAGGCTTCGGCCGACGGGAGACTAGGGCGACGACCAAGGCGATTAAGGCAATGCCTAGCGCAGCGACCAGTGCAATCGGCCACCAATCGGTTCCCTCGCCATCGCCGCTATCTGGGACCGAATCGGGAGTCGTTACGGGCGTGGTAGCGGGCGTAGTGTCCGGAGTTGTGTCGGGGGTGGTAGCCGGGGCCACGGTGTCTGGTGCCGATGCTGCCGCAGCTAGCCCACCGCTCAGCGAAGCAAACGTTGCGAATACGGCGACCGCGGCAGTGGCCAGCGCCCGCCTAGCAGAGGTTCGTGGAGACGGGTTCGGAGTGGCGATCATGGCTCGACACTAATCGTGTGCCCATGACAGATGTGACAGCCCGGAGAAACTAGCCCGCGATGATGTGGTCGAGCTTGAGTTCGGGTTCGTTCTGTTCGATGCGCTGTAAGGCGTATTTGTTCTCGAATAGCGCAACGAGCCGCCCGTCGAGCCGCGACAGTATCCGCACACCGAGCTTCTCGCGGAGCTGTTCGGCGGACTCTTTGTCGGTGAGGCGAATCGCCTGGAATGGTGCCGACAGAATCTCAATGGGGGCATTGAACTCGAACTCCAAGCGGCTCGCGAACACGTCGAACTGAAGCTGGCCAACTGCCGCGAGGACGGGAGAGGCGTCGCCCCAGTCAGGGTCTTTCAACACCTGGACCACGCCTTCCTCGTTGAGTTGATCGAGGCCCTTGCGGAATTGTTTGGACTTGCCAGTGTCGACTGGGCGCGCAGTCGCGAATACCTCCGGAGCAAACTGAGGGATCGGCGGAAACTCAACTGAAGTGCCGGTCTCGTCGAACAGTGTGTCGCCGATGTTCAGCCCCGTTGCATTGACCAGGCCGACGACGTCGCCGGGGAAGGCTTCATCGATCGTCGTGCGCTCGGCGCCGAACACTGTCGATGCGTACTTGGTTGCGAACGGCTTGCCCGTTCTTTGGCAGGCCATAATCATGCCGCGATCGAACTTGCCTGAACAGATCCGCGCGAACGCAATCCGGTCGCGATGGTTGCGATCCATGTTGGCTTGCACCTTGAAGACGAATGCCGAACAAGCTTCGTTGAGTGGGCGCGGTTGATCGTTGATATCGAGGCGTGGCGTGGGGGCGGGAGCAAGATCGACGATCGCGTCGAGTAGGTGGCGGACACCAAAGTTGGTCAGCGCTGAACCAGCGAAGACGGGGGTCGATTCACCGGCGAGGAACGACTCGATGTCGACGTCGGCGCCCATTGCGCTCAGCAGATCGGCTTCTTCAGCCGCCTTGATCCATTCGTTGCCCTCTTCTTCGGCCGCGCGCTCGGCAGAAACGTCTTCTTCGGGAGCGATTTGCGACCCGCGGGCGGTGCGAGTAAAGCGGGTGAACACGTCGGTGCGGCGGTCGATCACACCGCGTAGATCGCCGAATGAACCGACGGGCCAGGTCGCGGGCGTGGGTCGTAGCCCGATCTTGGTCTCGATCTGATCGAGCAACTCAAGTGGGTCGAGTCCAGGTCGGTCGAGCTTGTTTAGAAACGTGATGACTGGCAAATTCCGGGCGCGGCAAACTTCGAACAGCTTGAGCGTTTGCGGCTCGATGCCCTTGGCCGAGTCGAGCACCATTACAACTGCATCGACGGCAGACAGCACCCGATAAGTGTCTTCAGAGAAATCGCGGTGCCCTGGAGTGTCGAGCAAATTGAGCTCGTGATCGCGATAGGGGAAGTTCAGCGCGGTCGAGGTGATCGAGATCCCTCGCTTCTGCTCCATATCCATCCAGTCCGACGTGGCCGCGCGGCGACCTTGGTGCGCCTTGACCGCTCCACCGGATGTGATCGCGCCGGCATAGAGCAAGAACTTCTCGGTAAGTGTGGTTTTCCCCGCGTCGGGGTGACTGATGATCGCAAACGTGCGGCGGCGCGCGGCCTCGGTGATCACCTCTTGGGACATTCCCTTGAAGATACCGCCGCATAGGTTGGTGGAGCGGCTGTGATGGACGGCTTCGCGGAAGGGGTAGGACCGGGCAAATGACTGACGAAGAAGAAGTGACTCAATCGGCTCGGGAGGCGCTGGCCGACGCTGGTCGGATCGTCGTGCTGACCGGTGCGGGAATCTCGACTGATTCGGGAATCCCTGACTTTCGAGGACCGAACGGATTGTGGACGAAGAATCCGGCGGCGGAAAAGGCATCGACGCTTCAGCACTATCTCGATGATCCCGATGTTCGCCGGGCAGCTTGGGCGCACCGATTGGCGTCCCCGGCGTTCGGAGCCAAGCCCAATGCTGGCCATCGCGCGATTGTTGAGATCGAACGGCGCGGTCAACTGCATGCTCTGGTTACGCAGAACATTGACGGGCTGCACGAACTCGCTGGCAACACCTCCGACCGGGTAATTGAAGTTCACGGCACGATTTGGTGGACGCGCTGCTGGAACTGCAACGACCGCCGGCGGATCGCTGAGTCATTGGATCGAGTGAAAGGTGGGGAGGTGGATCCAGACTGCAAATTGTGTGGCGGCATCTTGAAGAGCGACACGATCAGCTTCGGACAGTCGTTGATCCCGGAAGTGATCGACCGGGCCATGCAAGTGAGTGATGAGTGTGACGTGTTGCTCGCGATCGGGTCCACACTGAGCGTCTTTCCAGTTGCCAACTGCGTTCCCAGGGCCAAGGCGGCCGGGGCACGGGTTGTGATTGTCAACGGCGATGAGACCGCGATGGATCGCTATGCCGACTGGGTGCTCAGAGGTTCGATTGGTGAGATTCTGCCGGCACTCGTTGCTCGATGAGTGATGTCCGGCGAGCCTCGCTGGTGGTCACCTGACTACAATTTCGCGATGACCGAAGAGCGGCCGCGGGGATTGTTTCAGAGGCCGATCGACGCTATTGCCTCCGCAGTCGTTCCGGTTGTTGCCGACGCTGTAGAACCCGATGACCTGCTCGAGCGGATTGACGTCAACGCGTTGCTCGAACGGGTCGATATCGATGCCTTGCTTGACCGCATTGATCTCGACGCCGTGATGCAGAGGGTCGATCTCGACAAGCTGATGG
>JAHRVJ010000145.1 GCA_019090765.1 Ilumatobacteraceae bacterium | reverse complement strand
TCCATAAACGTTCCTCGCTCAACGTTGTGGGGGTGTTCGGCGGCCTCGCTCATCGTGAGTACCGGAGCGAAGCAGACATCAGTGCCTTCCATCAGCTCGCACCACTCGGCACGCGTTCGCTGAGCAAACAGGTCGGCAAGACGAACCTTCAGGGCTGGCCAAGAGGCCGAATCCATCTGCTTGGCAAAGTCCTCGTCGCCTTCAAGGCCGGTCAGTCGCAGGAGTTCGGCGTAGAACTGCGGCTCGATCGAACCGATCGAAATGTAGGTTCCGTCAGCGCACTCATATGTGTCGTAGAAGTGCGCTCCCCCGTCGAGGAGGTTGGTGCCAGGAGCATTCTCGTCGAATATTCCGACCGTCTTCATCGACCAGAACATCGACATCAGAACGGCCGCACCGTCGACCATCGCGGTGTCAACGACCTGGCCGGCTCCACTGCGCTGCGCTTCGAGTAGGGCACAGACGACGCCGTACGCAAGGAACATTCCGCCGCCACCAAAGTCACCGACCATATTTAGCGGAGGCAGTGGGGCTTCCCCCTCGCGCCGAAAGTGCGCCAGTGACCCCGCAAGCGAGATGTAGTTGATGTCGTGCCCCGCGGACGAGGCATATGGACCGTCTTGTCCCCACCCGGTCATCCGGCCGAAGACCAGCTTCGGGTTCCGTGCAAGACAGACATCAGGCCCGATACCCAGCCGCTCCATCACGCCGGGACGAAATCCCTCGATCAACGCGTCGGCAGATTCAACCAGGTCAAGCAACGTCGCGACACCGTCGGGGTGCTTCAGATCTATCGCAATGTTGCGGCGGCCGCGTAGCAACACGTCGTAGTGCGCGCCCTCAGGTGTCGGGCCGCGAACGGCGCCCGCCCGATCGACCCGAATTACTTCGGCCCCCATATCGGCCAACATCATCGCGGCGAACGGCCCGGGGCCGATACCAGCGATCTCGACTACCCGATATCCACTCAGTGGTCCTGTCATTTCCAATCCTTCTTTCCTACGCGTTCTGGAGCTATCCGCGGATCAATCAGCAACAGCTGACCGCGATGATCTGATGTGGCCGCCAATGGCCTCGGCAAGTACCGGCCACAGTTCCCGTGGCATGTCGTGACCCATGTCAGACAACAACAAATACTGCGAACCGGGAACCAGTTCGGCGGTCTGTTCTCCGCCCCCCGGGGTAATTAGTGTGTCGTCGCGCCCGTGAATGACCAAGAACGGAATGTCGAGGTTGCGGAGCCCTTCGGCACGGTCACCGCTCGCGTAGATCGCCGCCAGCTGCCGAAGAGACCCAGTGGGATAAAAACACCGGTCGTAACTGGCAGCGGCGAGCGCCCTGATCGCGTCATGGTCGCAGTACCTCTTCGATGCCCAAACTTCAGCCTTGATCGACGCGGCAACGTACTCCTTACGACCGGCCGGTGGCGTTGCCAATAGCGCTTCGCGGGCTTCCTTGGTTGGCTTGCCGACTCGCGGGTCACCAGTGCTGCTCATGATTGAGGTAACGCTCGCGACTCGCGCTGGATGCTCAATAGCCATTGTCTGCACAATCATTCCGCCCATCGAGTTACCCGTAATGTGAGCACGATCGATGCTGAGGTGATCGAGCAGACCGATTCCGTCGGCGGCCATGTCCGAGAGGGTGTACGGGACGTCCGGAATCGGGTCACCGGCGAGTTGGGCCGACAACACCTTCATCGGGTTGACGTTCTGCCCGTCGAGCTTGCTCGACAGACCAACGTCACGGTTGTCGTACTGAATCACGAACAACCCTTGCGCTACTAGTAGCTCGATGAACGCCGCTTCCCAGGCAATGAGTTGTGAAGTGAAACCGTTGGCAATGAGTAGCGCCGGGTGATTCCGGTTGCCGGTCGTGAGATACTCGACTTCGATTTCACTAGGTAGTTGCGTACGCGGCATGCCGGTGAGCTTTGCAGAGCCAGTCGTAAGAGTCGTAACCCGACACGGGGAGCGTCAACTGGCTGGTGCTCAGTATTCGAGCAGCCGCCGTTTCTGCGAGGCGAACTCCTCTGGCGTCAACGTGCCACGTTCGAGCATGCCTTCAAGTCTTTCAAGCTGCGCCGCAACATCCACGGGCGCCATGTCTGGCACCCCATGCGGGCCGCGGCCGGTGGCGATCTGGGAATGGATGACCCGCTGCACCCGGTCGGGCTGACGAATTCCAGTGAAGCGCTGCTGACCCGTCTCGCTCCCCGCTTCGACCAACAATTCGCCAGATCCCACCAGACGCCCAACGATGCTCTGTCGAAAGTGGACAGTCGTGATCCGTTCGAGGGGAATCTCGATACCGCCCTTGGCGATCAGCCCTGATCGGTAGATGACTCGGAAGTTGGTGATCACGAACAGCGTTGTCGTCCACCGCGCGTAACGAATGATCACCCAGATCGCGCTGAGGGCGATCAGCCCAATCGACACCCAGCCTGCAGCCGTTCGAGGATCGGTATCGACATCAGTCTCGATAAGAGTTCCGATTCCGATACCCGTTGAAACAACCAGCGCCAACGCCGGGGCAGCGAAGTACCACCAATGGGGATGTAGCTCTACGGCGACGGTTTCGTGATCGGTGAGCAACCGGCGCGGATACCCCATCGCTAGACCGACCTCAGTCGGAGGTATGTCCTGGCACTGCCAAACGGATGTGGAGCGAATCGATCGCGTAACCGTCCATGGCCAATACCTCGAACGTTCCGACTTCCGTTTTCACTCGGTCACCGGCGGTTGGAATCTCGTCGAGTGCAGCGATCACGTAGCCAGCCAGAGTTTGCCACTCACCTTCGGGCAGCTTCACTCCGGTGTAATCCTCGAACTCGTCGGGGCGCAGCGTGCCACTGACGCGGTAGCTACCGTCGTCGAGCTTCTCGCACTCGTCAAGACGGCCATCAGATTCGTCGTCGAAGTCTCCGATCAACTCCTCAATCAAGTCTTCGAGCGTGACCAGCCCGACAACAATTCCACGTTCGTCCACCACTAGTGCAATGTGATGACGCCCCGTCCGCATCTCTAGCAACAGGTCCTCAAGACCATGATGCTCGGGGGTGACCATGATTGGCCGGGAAACGCTCGCCGCTGATGTCGTTGACCAACTGCCGTCAGGAAGACGCAGCACATCTTTGACGTGCACAAATCCGAGCACGTGGTCAAGGTCACCCTCGTGCACGACTATTCGGGTGCGCCCTGTGCGATGCGCTTCGGCCGCGAGATCAGCGACCAACACATCACCAGGCACCGAGACCATGTCGCGTCGCACGGTCATTGCATCCGCTGCGGTAAGACCCGAGAGCTCGAGGCTGCGTGCGAGAAGTTCGTGCTCCTGGGCCGCGATGCCGCCGTGGCCAGCGGACTCTTCGATCAGCAATAGCAACTCGGTCGGCGAGTGTGCCATTGCGCGATCGTCGCTTGGCTCAACACCCACCAGTTTCACCACCAGATTGGCCATCCAATTGAGCAACCAGATAATCGGCCGGAAGGTACCGACGAAGATCCGGAATGGTCTGGCCAGCCGCAACGCCGATTCCTCAGGATGCGAGATCGCCCACGACTTTGGCGCCATCTCGCCAACCACCATGTGCAGGAATACGACAATCGACATCCCCAGTGTGAATCCGATGAGGTGTTGCACCGTCTCGGAGAGGGTAAATAGCTCGCCAAGCAGGCCTTCGATGATGGCCGATACCGCCGGTTCGGCCAACGCACCCAGGCCGAGGGAGCACATGGTGATACCCAACTGGGCTCCCGCGAGCATCAGCGTGAGTTCGCGGATGCCAGCTAGTGCCTGGTTCGCGCGCTTGTCACCTTCGGCCGCCAACTGCTTGAGGCGAGACCTTCGTGAGGCGAGCAATGCAAATTCGGCCGCGACGAAGAACGCATTGAGCGCCAGTAGGACCGCCGCGAAACCGAGGCTGTACCAGTTGACGTCAAACCCAGACTCGGCGGCGATCATTGAGGTGGCTCCACGTCATTGGTCGGCTCGGTGCCGCGGCCAGTATCCAATCGGGGTTCGTGGCCAGCGTCGGCGTCGGGGAGCCCGGCTGGGTCAACCTGAAGTTGAACTTGCGAAATCGCGAAGCCGTCAACCTCAAGCACCTCAATCTTCACCCCATCGACCACGACCTTGTCACCGACCTCAGCCATCCGCTCAAGCCGGTCGAGAACCAACCCCGCAACCGTGTCATATTCACCGTCGGGAAGTTCAAGCCCCGTAATCCGCTCGATTTCATCGGGACGAACGGTCGCCGCCACTAACCACACCCCTGGATAGAGCTCGATGTGCGAACCGGGCGCGTTCGGATCGTGCTCGTCTTCAATCTCCCCAACCAGTTCCTCGACAATGTCTTCCAAAGTGACCACGCCGGCCGGACCGCCATACTCGTCAATGACGATCGCCATCTCCGTCGAGTGCTCTCGAAGTTCCGTCAGCACAACATTGAGGCCCGCCGCCTCGGGAACGGCCAGCAGTTCGTGGAACATCGACGTGACTTGCACGCTGTCGTAGCTCGAACGATCCACTGCCAGTAGATCCTTGGCATGCACGATTCCGAGCGCCTGTCCATCATCGTCAAGGACCGGGAAACGAGAATGAGTTGACGCCATCAGATCGCGCAGATCCGCGGCCGATGCACTGGCATCGATCGTGACCGTCCGATTCCAAGGGACCATCGCGTCGGAGGCCTCTAGGTCCGCGAAGTCAATCGCTCGCTCTAACAGAGTTGCCTGCAGCAGGCTGAGATGACCACTCTCGGCAGAGGAATCAACAATGAGGTCGAGTTCCTCGGTCGAAACCGCTGCATGGAGCTCGTCGATTGGCTCCACTCCCACCAGCCGCAGCAGACGGTTTGCGGAACCATCAAACAGCCGGATTAGCGGGCTGGCCACACGCATGAAGATCCACGTGGAGGGAGCGAGGGCACGTGCAATCGGTTCGGGCTTGGCAATTGCCAGGTTCTTCGGTGCTAATTCACCGAAAACCATTTGGCCCATTGTTGCCAGCACCAGCGCAATCGCCAGTGAGATCCCAAACGTCGCCGACTCGGGAATTCCTACTGCTTCAAGCAGTGGCTCAATTGCTCCAGCGATCGCTGGCTCGGCGACGAAACCCAGCACCAAAGTTGTGACGGTGATGCCAAGCTGCGCACCCGACAGCATGAAGCTCAGCCTCTTATGTACGGCAATGGCCCGAGTTGCCTTCCGGTCTCCCAACGCGGACTGCTCCTGAAACCGCGAACGTCGAGCAGCGACGAAGGCAAACTCCACAGCGACGAAATACCCGTTCGCCGCGATCAACGCGACCACACCAAGGAGCCCTAGGGCGGTCAGCAAGGTGTCAACTTCGTTGTCGATCGTCGGACATGAGCAGAATGAATGTTACCTACTCCAGAGACCGGACTCGTACTGCAACTCGCCGCATCCCACATGGCGTTGGCTAGCATCGCCGCCATGACAACCTTTCACGACTTCGAGATGACCTCGATTACCGGTGATCAAGTCTCCTTCAGTAGCTACGAAGGCCAGACCTGTCTCATCGTCAACGTTGCGAGCAATTGAGGCCTTACTCCTCAGTACGCAGGTCTGCGTGCGCTACACGACGACAACGATGACGTCACGGTCCTCGGTTTTCCCTGTAACCAATTCGGCGCTCAAGAGCCTGGCACCGACGCCGAGATTGCCGAGTTCGCGTCATCCAAGTTCGGTGTGACGTTCCCAATGTTCCACAAGATCGAAGTCAACGGCGAAGGCGCAGCGCCGCTGTACAAGTGGCTCAAATCCGAGCAACCGGGAGATGCCGACTCAGCTGACATCACCTGGAACTTTGAGAAATTCCTTGTCGACGGAACTGGAAACGTCGTGCAACGCTTTGCTCCTCAAACAACCCCGGAAGAGGTCGCCGAGGTCATCTCCGGTCTTCGTTGACCGCGCCACATCGGTCCGATACCTGGGTCTTCGGCTACGGGTCGCTAGTTTCACCAACTTCGATAGCCCGAACAATCGGTCGGGAACCCCAAGCCGCCACTGACTTGAGGGTTGGCCACCTTGATGGGTACGGCCGACGCTGGAACTACGGCTCCCACGGGCCGCCCGGCAATTGGCGTCATGAAGAAGTTGAGGTCAACAACGGTCTGGTCATCGCTCTTGGCCTAACCGTGGCTGCATCCGAAACCTGCAACGGTGTAGCGATCCGCGTTACAGCCGACGAACTAGCCAATCTCGACCAGCGCGAGCGCCACTACGAACGCACAGACGTGACCGACTTGATCCGGTACGAAGACCTCCCGGCAACCGGCCAGGTCGTCACCTACGTGCCACGCCCGAGCGCGATCCAACGCTATGAGCAGGGACGCGACGCTGGCCGTGCAGCGATCGAGCGAAGGTATTGGGATCTCGTAAATGGTGCGTTCTCAGGACTCAGTCCCGAACACCACGACCAGTTTCTCACCACGCCAGCACCCGATGTGCCAGTTACCGACATCTCGTTCAGCTGAGCTGGACCAGCTCGCTCCACAACTTGTCGACCTGATCGGAAAGCGCCGCGAGGCCGCCGCCGTTGTCGATCACATGCGTCGCCGTGGCGAGCCGATCCTCTCGACTGATCTGGCTACTGACCCGCGAATGGGCATCCGCTTCGTCCATCCCCCGCTGCTCCACCAGACGCTCAACGGCCACCTCAACAGCGATATCGACCACAACTGTGGCGCTCAAACCCTCACGTGGGTTCTCCCCCAGCAGCGGGAAGTCCAACACGACCAAGTGGTCAGTGTCGGCATGGGCAGCAATTTGCCGACCGATCTCGGACTGCATGGCGGGATGAACGATGCCGTTGAGGTCCTTCAACGCCGATTCGTCGTTGAACACGATTTCGGCAACCGCAGCTCGAATGAGCGAACCGTCAACGTCGCTGATGATGTGCTCGCCAAAGCGCTCGGCCATCGCGGCTAACACCGGGCTACCCGGTGACTGGATGTCGCGGGCGATCTGGTCGGCGTCAACGATCACTGCCCCATGTTTGGCAAGTAGCGCCGACACAGTCGACTTGCCAGCGCCGATGCCCCCTGTAAGACCAATCAGAATCATGAATGAATAATGGCCGACCCGGACCCTTCAGTCCCAGCCGGCCATCATCAATTATGCGTTTTGAGGCTGTCAGCCTCGGCGGAGAGCTACCCCTCTGTTGGAGCTTCGCTCGGAGCGGTTTCCTCAGCAGGGGCAGCAGGTGCCTCTTCTGCGGCAGGTGTTTCGACCTCTGCGGGAGCTTCGACCTCTGCAGGCGTCTCAGCTGCTGCTGGGGTCTCAACCTCCGCAGGGGCTTCTGCTACTGCTGGGGCTTCGGTCTCAGCCGGAGCCTCAACTGCTGCTGGTGCCTCGCCGTCAACTGCAGCGTCAGCAGCCGGGACGGCGGCCCCTTCTTCTCCGTCTTCGCCGTAGTACTCGGTCCATGCAGCTTCGGCTTCAGCAGAAGCCTCGCCCTGCACCCAGTTACCCGAGGAGTCGACTTCGAAGTGCTCGCGATACTCAGCGGCCAGCTCGCCACCCTCGGCGGCTTGCTTGATCGACAGGCTGATGCGACGACGGGCTAGATCGAGATCGATAATCTTGACCCATAGCTCTTCGCCGGGTGTAACAACCTGCTCGGGCGACTCGACGTGGTGGGCCGACATCTCCGAGATGTGGACCAGACCCTCGATGCCTTCGCCAACCTGGACGAATGCACCGAACTGAACGAGCTTGGTGACCCGACCGTAAACGAGCTGCTCGACCTGGTGGCCTTCGGCGAACTCTTGCCATGGGTCTTGCTGTGTCGCTTTCAGCGAGAGGCTGATGCGCTCGCGGCTGAAGTCGACGTCGAGAACCTGAACCTTGACCGGGTCGCCGACAGTAACGACTGAGCCGGGATGGTCGACGTGCTTCCAGGAAAGCTCGCTGACATGGATGAGTCCGTCCATGCCTCCGAGATCGACGAATGCGCCGAAGGAAACGACCGAGGACACTGTGCCCTCGCGAACCTCGCCAACCTTGAGGTTGTTGAGGAACTGATCGCGAGTCTCTTTCTGGTTCTCTTCGAGATAGGCCCGACGCGACAGAACAACATTGTTGCGGTTCTTGTCGAGTTCGATGATCTTGGCGTGCACGGTCTCGCCGATGTACGGCGCAAGATCGCGAACACGGCGCAGCTCGACGAGCGATGCGGGCAAGAAGCCGCGCAGCCCGATGTCGACGATGAGGCCGCCCTTGACAACCTCGATGAC
>JAHRVJ010000144.1 GCA_019090765.1 Ilumatobacteraceae bacterium | reverse complement strand
GTGCGGGATGCTCCCGATTCGGATCGGATTTCCGTGCGCTCGTGAGAGATCCCCGCGTCAGCATCGAATTCGGCATCGGCGTGATATTTGACGGCGTAGTACGCGTTGAAGGCGCTGAGTGCAAGCCGACCTCCCGGGCGCAAGCTCCGAGCCACACCCGCGACAACAACGTCGTCTTCACCGTCCGCGGTCATCATCCCGAACGCCCCCTGACACAAGCAGACGACTGCGTCGAACTCAGCATCAAAGGCCAACGAGCGCGCATCGGCTCGCGCAAACGTTGCCGAGGCGAATTCAGAGCGTTGCGCAATTTCGATGAACCGTTCGCTGATATCAATCCCATGCACTTCGAACCCTCGACGAGCCAGTTCGAGGGAGTGCCGACCCGTGCCACAGCCGACATCGAGGATCCGCTCCCCTCTTTTCAGTCTGAGAGCCGCGACAAGGTGGTCGACCTCCTGGACGGTGCCCTTAGTGTGCGCGTACCTGTCATAGGCAGACCCGAGATGATCGGCAATCTCTTCGAACCAGTGTTCTCGGTCGGTCACGCTGGCTGACTGTCCGCCTTGTCAGCGGTATGGCCACGTTCGACCGCATCGAGCAGAGCAGAGCCAACCGGCAGAACCAGGTCCATCGGCTAGCCCTTGGCCTCGGCCCAGGTGTCACCCCAGGAGACGTTGACCTCAAGCGGCACGTCAAGCTCGGCGGCACCACGCATCAGATCGATCACGAGGTCGCCGACGACTTGAGTTTCATCGCCAGGAACTTCGACAATCACCTCGTCATGCACCTGCAGTACCACTTGGCTTGCGAAGCTGCCGCTTACCAAAGCCTCGTCAATCCGAACCAGCGCAACTTTGAAAATATCAGCGGCCAGCCCTTGGATTCCAGCGTTCATTGCTTGCCGTTCTCCGGCCTGACGAATCCGGAAGTTCGGGCTCATTAGTTCGGGGATCGGACGGCGCCTACCGAACAGAGTCTCGGTGTAGCCGCGTTCGCGGGCCTCGACCACGGTGACGTCCATGTACTCCTTGACGTTCGGGAACGCGTCGAAATAGGCCGCAAGAATCACGGCAGCCTCGTCAGTCGGAATGTTCAGGCGTTGCGCCAGCCCGTATGCCTCCATGCCATAGGCCAACCCGTAGGAGACCATCTTGGCTTTTGATCGCTGCTCGATGTTGACGTCGGCCGGATCGACAGAGAAGACTTGGGCAGCGGTCGCGTTGTGGATGTCTTGACCCGATGTGAATGCCCCAATCAGCCCTGGGTCTTTCGCTAGGTGAGCGATGCACCGCAATTCGATTTGGTTGTAGTCGGCCACCAATAGCCGCGTTCCCGCCGACGGAATAAACGCACGGCGGAACTGACGGCCCTCTTCAGTGCGGACCGGAATGTTGTGCAGGTTCGGCTGATCTGAAGACAGCCGACCCGTACGCGCAACCGTTTGATTGAACGTGGCATGGATCCGGCCGTCGTCGGCAACTTCAGCGAGTAGGCCCTCGCCATAGGTACTGCGCAACTTCTCGACCTCGCGATAGCGCAGTAGCGGCTCCAGAAACTCGGGCCACTCGCCCTTCAGCATTTCGAGCGTCGCCGCATCGGTTGAGTAGCCGGTCTTGGTTTTCTTGCCCGGTGTCAGCCCGCGTTCGTCATAGAGCACTTCGCGAAGTTGCTTAGGTGAATTGAGGTTGAGCTCCTCACGTCCCGCGACCTCGCGCAATTCCACTCCGAGTGACTGCACCTCGTCGGCGAGGCGATGGCTGAGCGAGCGGAGTTCGTCGATGTCGACACCGATACCGACATGCTCCATCTTTGCCAGGACCAGCACCAACGGATTCTCAATCGTCCGGTACAGCTCAGACATGCCCTGAGCTTCGAGACTGGCAACGATTGGCTCGGAAAGCAGGTGGACCGCTAGTGCGTCTCGCCCAGCACGATCGGAGTCACTGAGGGAGGAACCGTCGAGATCTAGTTGGCCACTCCCCGAAGCATCGTCTGTAGGTCGCGCGAACTTGGTGTACTTCTCGATGAGGTCTGGCAGCGCATAACGAGATTCAGCGGGGTCGATGAGGTATGCGGCAATTGCCGTGTCGAGGGTCAGCCCACGGACTTCGACGTCGAACTCGAGCAGCGAGCGCATCAGAGGCTTTACATTGTGGCCACGAAGGTCAGGGTGGCCTGCCAGGGCCGCGCGAATTCCGGTTTCGGTCAATAGGTCGGCCGACACCCACATCACTTCGGCCAACGACGCGTCGGCGACGATTGCGAGACCGGTCAATGCGCTTCGGCCGGGTTCGCCAGCCCAAGTCGCAGCCACATCGAGAGCCGCCTGCGCCGAGATCAACGCGATCACGTCGTCGGCAGATTCGGCATCGGTAACTTCGGCGACTAGTTCCTGACGCTCGTCAATGGGGCCGAGGTCAACTGCGCCACCAATCGCGGCGAGCGCCTCGGTGAGCCGAGTGGCAAGCGAGTGGAACTCAAGAAAGTCGAACAGACGCTTCAACTCTTCAGCATTCGGGTCGACGGCCAGCGCACCGAAATCAACTTCGGCCATCGGCGCATCTCGACGCAACAGCATCAGATCGAGATTCTTACGCGCACGCTCCTCGTGCTCGATGAGTGAGGCACTGAGCTTCGGGGTTTGTTCCGCGGCATGTTCGAAGATCCCGTCGAGGCCGCCGTATTTGTTAATCAGCTTGGCCGCTGTCTTCTCCCCCACACCTGGCACGCCTGGCAAGTTGTCGCTCTTGTCGCCACGTAACGCGGCGTACTGCACATACAGATCGGGGGTCACACCCGTTCGTTCCTCGATGCCCGCCTCGTCGTAGAACGCATAGTCACTGACACCGCGTTTGTTGTAGAGCACCTTCACATATGGGTCGCTCACCAACTGGTAGCTATCGCGGTCGCCAGTGACGATGATCACCGAATCACCGCGGCTCACCAGCTTGTCGGCGGCCGTCGCGATGAGGTCGTCGGCCTCCCAACCGACGCAGTCGAACGAAGTGATCCCGATCGCGTCGAGCACCTCGCGGACAAGACCCATCTGCTGGCGGAGAATGTCGGGGGCCGCCTCGCGCTGAGCCTTGTACAACGGTTCCGCCTCGTGTCGGAACGTCGGCTCGGGCCGGTCGAACGCGACAAGAATCCCGTCGGGCTGATGATCTTTCAGCACGTTGATCAGCATTGAGGTGAACCCAAAAACGGCATTGGTGACCTGGCCGCTTGCGGTCGCCATGTCGGTCGGCAGGGCGAAGAAGGCCCGATAGGCCAGCGAATTACCATCGACGACGAGATAGGTCCCCACGTCCTAGACCTAGTTCTTGCCAGGTCGGAGCGAACCGTCGAGAATGCGATCGGCAACGTCACGCATCCGTGTACGTTCGCTCATCGCTGTGCGCTGGATGAACCCGAATGCATCCGCCTCGCTCATCCCCATCTCGTCGATCAGCAGGCCCTTGGCACGCTCGGTCACCTTGCGTGATTCGAGTTGTTCTCCGAGGGCGTCGATCTCACCAGTCAGCGTCCGTAGTTCACGGAACCGTCCCATCGCGACTTCGATCGCCGGGATCAGGTCGCTCTTCTGAAATGGCTTCACGAGAAAGGCGAGTGCACCCGCGTCGCGAGCCTGTTCGACAACTTCGCGCTGACTGAACGCGGTGAGCATCAGCACGCCACAGATCTTTTCGCCGTTGATTATTTCGGCTGCTTCCAGGCCATCCATGCCAGGCATCTTGATATCGAGAATGGCGAGGTCGGGATGAAGCCCGCGGACCAGCTCGACGGCCTGATCTCCACGTCCGGTCTCACCGACCACTTCGTAGCCCTCTTCTTCCAGGGTCTCACGCAGGTCCATTCTGATAATGGCTTCGTCTTCGGCAATCACGACGCGCAACGGCATGCCCTCTTATCTAGCAGGCGCGCGGTCACATGCGGTCGAGCAACTCGTCCTGACGCACCTCAAGTGAGGCAATTTCCTCCGCCACGTGGGCGCGGTGCTTGGCCATGACATCAACGTGGCGACGTGCATCGCGAGCTTCGAAAGACGCCCCCGCTGTTTCCGATACCAGAGAGCGAATCTCCTGGTCATCAGCATCATCACCGAGGTGATCGAGCTGCTC
>JAHRVJ010000143.1 GCA_019090765.1 Ilumatobacteraceae bacterium | reverse complement strand
CGGAGTGGCACGATGGATGCGTGCCAACCGAACACGTCTTCGCCGCGCTTGCGGCACCACAACGCCAACAGATCCTGCGCCTTGTTCGCGACGAGCCACTTACGGTTGGCGCGATCGCGGAGGGCTGCGGGGCCAGCCAGCAAGCCGTCTCCCATCACCTCCAGATTCTAAAAGATGCCGGCCTCGTGAATATGCAGCGAGAGGGTCGCCGACACCTCTATGTGGTGAACCCCGACGGCTTCGACTCGGTGGGGTCATTCGTCGCCGATTTGTGGCCAAAGGGTCTCGACAAGCTGCGGTCAGTGCTGGAAGACACCGAGAAATGACAAACACGTTCACGTGCTCGGTCGAAGTTCCGGCACCACCTGAAAAGGTCTTCGACTACTTCATCGACGCCGAACTACTCGTGACTTGGATCGGCGACTACGCCGTGCTCGACGCACAACCGGGCGGGGAGTTCACTCTCGACATCGAGGGGATTCCCGTGCGCGGACAGTATCTCGAGGTCGTCACCCCAAGTCGAGTCGTCGTTTCCTGGGGGCATGCAGGCTCCGACACACTGCCACCGAACTCGACCCAGGTTCAGTTCAGCCTCACGCCGACGTCTGGCGGCGGCACCCTCGTCGAAGTTGAACACCGCAACTTGCCCACCGAACATCTCCCGTCACACAAGGTTGGCTGGCCGATGTTTATGGACCGGTTGAGCAACGTGACCAGCCCGTAGGCGATCTCGCCCTACCGGGCGGCCACCTACTCTAATTTTTTGTTCAGCGGACCATTCGACTTGGGCCGCGTAGCTAGGTTCAGATTATGAAAGCTCCCTCCGAGTCAGCCAACCAGCCGCGACGGTTGGTGGTACTTGTGTCGGGTAGCGGCTCGAACCTCCAAGCAATACTCGACGCCTGCCAGCGCGGCGATCTCAATGCACAGGTGGTGGCCGTCGTCTCCAACAAGTCCGACGTGTTCGCTCTCGAAAGAGCCGCCAAGGCGGGCGTGCCCACCGTCCATGTTGGCCGCCAACAGGATGAGCGACGGGCCGATTTCGACTCGCGTCTGGCCGACGTTGTGGCTGGATTCAGCCCTGACCTCGTGGTGCTCGCGGGATGGATGCGATTGCTCACGATGAGCTTCCTCGGTTGGTTCCCAGAACAAGTTCTGAATCTTCATCCCGCACTGCCCGGTGAACTCGCCGGCACCGGGGCTATTGAGCGAGCCTGGAAGGAATCGGCGGCGGGAAGTCGCACCAGGACTGGGGTGATGGTTCACCTCGTTCCCGATGAAGGCGTTGATGACGGTCCGGTACTCGGAACAGCCGTTGTCGAGATTGACCGCACGAAGACCTACGATGACTTTGAGCAGTTGATGCACGACACCGAGCACCGTCTGCTCGTTGACACGCTCATCGAAATCTGTAACGCCTCTGCCACAGCCCGCCCCGACCATCGAGGAGTCTCCGCATGACCGATTCCCAATCCAGCAACGCCCGCACCAATATCAACGATGATCTGTTCGATCGATTCGAAGCGCTGACGTTCGATGACGTCGTAGTCGTCCCCGGATACTCCGAGATGCTCCCCGACGCGGTCGACACAAGCGCAACGTTTGCGGCCGATATCGAGTTGGCCGCACCACTGGTTTCGGCCGCGATGGACAAGGTCACCGAGGGGCGGATGGCGATCGCAATGGCTCGCCATGGTGGCATCGGTGTGATCCACCGCAACATGTCGATTGCTGATCAAGCCTCCGAGGTGCAAAAGGTGAAGCGGTCGCAGTCCGGAATGATCACCGATCCGGTCACGCTCGCCCCGACCGCGCTGCTGCACGACGCCGAAGCTCTGATGCATCGGTTCAAGTTCTCCGGAGTTCCGATCACCGACGATGACGGCAATCTCGTGGGCATCCTCACCAATCGCGATATTCGATTCTGCGAAGGGTCCGATTTCGATCGGCCCGTCACTGAATTCATGACCTCCGACAGCTTGGTCACTGCACCGGTTGGCACTTCTCTCGATGAAGCCAAGTCGATCCTTCAACGACACCGGATCGAGAAGCTCCCGCTCATTGATGGGATGGGTCGCTTGGCCGGGTTGATCACCGTCAAAGACATTCAGAAGCGGCTCGACTTCCCCAATGCGTCACGTGATGGCCAAGGGCGCTTGCGCTGCGCGGCGGCGATCGGCGTTGGTGCCGATGTCGAGGAACGTGTAGATGCGCTCGTTCAAATGGGTGTCGATGCCGTATCGATCGACACTGCTCATGGCCATTCGGCCAATGTCGTGAAAGCAATCGAACGAGTCAAGGGTTCGTGGCCCGACCTGCCCGTAACAGCCGGCAACGTCGTCACTGCGGATGGCGTGGAGGCGCTGGCTGCTGCCGGGGCCGACAGCATCAAGGTCGGGGTTGGCGCTGGGTCGATCTGCACGACCCGCGTCGTCTCGGGCGCAGGAATGCCCCAACTCTCGGCCATTTGGTTCGCGGCTCGCCGTGGGCAGCAACTAGGCGTACCGATCATCGCCGACGGCGGAATCACGTTCTCCGGCGACATCGTGAAGGCCATCGTTGCTGGCGCATCGACCGTGATGCTCGGCTCGCTGCTGGCTGGCACCGAAGAGAGCCCAGGCGAGATGGAGCTGTTCGAAGGCCGCCGCTACAAGAGCTACCGCGGCATGGGCTCAATGGGCGCCATGACCGGCGACAGCGCCGACCGTTATGCATCGGGCCAGTCAACGGGCAGCAGCAAGCTGGTGCCCGAAGGCATCGAAGGACGCGTTCCCTACGCAGGCCCGCTAGGCGACGTTGTCTATCAGCTAGTCGGTGGTCTCCGGTCCGGCATGGGATACGCCGGTGCGGCCACCCTCAGTGCCCTCGGCAAGGCCAGGATGATGCGGGTCACCACCGCCGGCCGTGAAGAAAGCCATCCCCACGACGTAACCATCACCAAAGAAGCCCCCAACTACCAACGCTCCTAAACGCGAGCCCCTAGCCCGC
This sequence comes from Ilumatobacteraceae bacterium, assembly GCA_019090765.1. Lineage (GTDB taxonomy): Bacteria > Actinomycetota > Acidimicrobiia > Acidimicrobiales > Ilumatobacteraceae > Sva-07. Next base: position 9,795 of record JAHRVJ010000143.1, on the reverse strand, counting down.
CCGCGGGCTAGGCGAGTTTCTCGACGAAGGCTTCGAGCTGGCGCAGATTGCGACACTCGTAGACGCCGTCAGTGTGCGTTCCGTACTCGCTGACGATCGAGTCACCGGTATTCCAATAGCTCCGCGGCTCAGGGTTTAGCCAGTAGACGTGCCGCGCCCTCTGCTGAATCTCCTTAACTACCCAACTCTGGCTGGCGTGGTAGTTGTTGCGGGCATCGCCGAGCAACAACACCGTCGACTTTGGTCCAATATCTTTCCCATACCGCTCCCAGAACACCTCGAACGCATGGCCGTAGTCGGAGTGGCCGTCGACCCAAACGACGTCGGCCTCGGTATTCACCCGGTGGATTGCTTCGGTGATGTCCTCGGTGCCGCGGAAGTAGTCGGTTACCTCGTCAAGACCGTCGATAAAGACGAAAGAGCGGACCTTCGAGAACTGATTCTGGATCGCGTAGACCAGCATCAATGTGAAGCGGGCAAACGCAGCAACCGAACCTGAGATATCGGCGATCACGACTAGCTCCGGCTTAGACGGACGCGGGTACTTGAACTTCGGCTCAGCGGGCACGCCGCCATAGCTCAGCGAATGCCGAACGGTGCTGCGGAAGTCGAGCGGACCCCTCCGGCCGTGCTTACGTTTACGGGCGAGGCGAGCAGCCAGTTTGCGAGTCAGCGGATAAAGAGACTTCTTTAGTGTCGCCATTTCGTCACGCGAGGCGTGCATGAATTCAACATCTTCAGGCAACGGTTTGCGGAGTGTCTTGGCCATCGCCTCTGCCCCTCGGTCAGCCACCAGCCGTCGGCGGATCTCAGCCTCAATCTCGCCTTTGAACTTCTCAATCCGGTCCTCGAACTCCTCGCTCTCGAGCCGTTCCTCGAGCGGTGTCAGATCGCCGTCAACCTCCTGGCGGGTGGCTTCCATCAGCTTCTCAAGCATGCTGTCGAGATCTAGGTTCCGGAGGGTGCGGTACAGGTAGTACGTGCCACCAACAGGTCGCCCCGGCTCCATCCCCGCAAACCGCTGCACCGACTGTTTGGCCATCGCACGCATCATCGCCTGATCGCCGTTCATCAACGCCGACATGAGCATCTGGGCGATTTCTTCGGGAGTCAGATCGTCGAGCCCACCGCCGGAACCTTGGCCTTCCTGTTTCGCCTGCTCCTGCAGCTCCCGCCAGAGATCGTCGATATCGGTGTCGTCGTCACCATCACCGATCTTGTACTCCGGCCCACGCAGGCTGAAATACACCTCGAATACAGTCTCGAAACTTCGCCAATGCGCGTGGTTCTTGATCAGCGTCGCGCCGAGCGCGTATTTGAACGCCTCCCGATCATCGATCGGGATGTGTTGAACCGCCTCCATGGCGTCGAGGTTCTCCGTCAGGCTGACGGGCAGCCCAGCGTTACGAAGTTCGACAACAAAGCCGTTGAGGAGGTCGAGCACGGTACAAACAGCCGGTGGTCAGTCTTCGACTGACAATTCCTTCGCGGCCTTGGCAATATCGGTCTGATACTTGAGTAATACGTTCAAGGTGTCTTTGGCGATCTGCTCATCGATTGTTTCGATGTTGAGCAACAGCAAGGTCCGCGCCCAGTCGAGAGTCTCGGAAACGCTTGGCGCCTTCTTCAGGTCGAGTTGACGAATCGAGCGCACGACGCGTGCCACTTGGTCGGCCAAGTTCTCGGTGATCTCGGGCACCTTGGCCAACACGATTTCTTTCTCGCGTTCAAGGTCCGGGTAATCAACGTGCAGGTACAGGCAGCGTCGCTTAAGAGCCTCAGAAAGCTCACGAGTGTTGTTCGAAGTGAGGAATACCAGCGGGATCTGAGTTGCTGTGATCGTGCCCAATTCCGGGATCGATACCTGGTAGTCGGAGAGGATTTCCAGTAGCAAGGCCTCGGTTTCGACCTCGACGCGATCGACCTCGTCGATGAGTAGCACTACCGGGTCAGTAGCGGTGATTGCTTCAAGCAACGGCCGTGTCAGCAGGAACTCGTCAGAGAAGATGTCGTCTTTGACCTCGGTCCAGTCTTCGCCGTCTTCGCCCCGATCAGTTTGAATACGGAGCAGTTGCTTCTTGTAGTTCCATTCGTACAGTGCTTTGGACTCGTCGAGGCCTTCGTAGCACTGCAATCGAATCAGGCGCGACCCGGTGATTTCGGCAATCGACTTAGCCAACTGGGTCTTGCCCGTTCCCGCGGGACCTTCAACAAGAATCGGCTTGCCCAGCCGGTCTGCCAAGAAGGCCACACCAGCAATTCCGTCGTCAGCGAGGTAGTTCACATCGCTCAGCGCCTCGCGCACCCCCTGGACACTGGCGAAGCGGTCACTGGTGTCTCCCAGCGTGGTGGTGCTGGAACTGGCGGGTGGCGACGTCGTCATGAGCAAGCAGGCTACTTCCCAGGCTGGACCGCGAATCAATTTGAATCGCTCCCCACGGGCGATTGCCGCACTAACGTTCGACCAAATGGTGCCCCGGGATGACAACGACCGCGCACGGTCGGCCACCTCCGGAAGCCTGGACCGTCAATGACCAGCATGCTGCGAAGCAACCTCATCGTCGCCAGCGGTACGGCGCTATCTCGGCTGACTGGCTTGCTCCGGATCGTCGTGTTGGCGTACGTGCTCGGGCAAACAGCGTTGGCGGACGCCTACAAGCTGAGCAATGAGACACCAAACATCGTCTACGACCTGCTCATTGGCGGCGTGTTGTCGGCAACTCTGGTGCCCCTGTTCTCGACCTTCGTCGAGGAAGAAGACGACGAATCAACCAACGTTGTCCTAACAGTCGCAACCGCACTAATGGCTGCGCTAACGGTGGTCGCCGTGCTCGCGGCGCCGCTTATCTTCCGCCTCTATTCGCTGAATGTAGACGATGCCGTCGACCCCGACGTCTTCCGATCAGTTGGGACGACGCTCACCAGGATCTTTCTGATCCAGATTCTGTTTTACGGTCTAGTTGGCCTCGCCAACGCCTTTCTCAATAGTCGGCGTCGATTCTTCGCCGCGGCGTGGAGCCCGATTCTCCCGAACCTGATCATCGTTTTGACGCTGTTGTCCCTGCCGAATGCCGGCACAACTGATTGGCAGCTTCAGGACGTGCTTGACGACAACCGGCTCCGGCTGACCTTGAGTTTGGGCGCCACCGTGGGTATCGCGTCAATGGCGGTCGTGCTCCTCCCTGCAATGAGGGCTACCCGATTTCGGTTTCGGCCCAACCTGAGCTTCCGCCACCCGGTAGTGAAGCGGCTGCTACGAATGTCGACTTGGACCATCGGCTTCGTGATCGCCAACCAGATCGCGCTCATCGTCATTCGCAACCTCGCCGACCCAGGCTCAGGAGATGCGTCGGCTTACTTTGAGGCCTTCACCTTCTTCGTGCTGCCACATGGCCTCCTTGCCGTTTCGATCGCAACCACATTCCAGCCGGAAATGTCGCGTGCTGTAGCGCGTCGTGACCGCGAGGCCTTCGTCGACCAAACCTCCATCGGAATTCGGATGACCGCGCTGCTCACCATTCCGGCGGGCATCGGAATCTTCGTCCTTCGTCAACCGATCGTCGGGGCATTTCTCCAACACGGAACGTTCACTTCGGAAAACGCTTACAACACTTCCCGGGCGTTGGCCGGGTTGGCGCTCGGCCTAGGGGCATTTTCGATCTACCTATTCGTGCTCCGCGGCTTCTACGCCCACAAAGACACCAAGACGGCCTTCATCGTCAACGTCTTTGAGAACTCGATCAACATCGGTCTCGCCTTCCTCCTAGTCGATCGATACGGCGTGCTCGGCCTGGGGCTCGCCTTCGCGTTGGCCTACCTCTTCGGCTCGATCTGGGCGCTGCGAATACTCACTAACAAAGTGCGCGGGTTCAACATCCGTGGCTTGCTGGAGAGCCTGTGGCGCATCGTCCTCGCGACGGCCATCATGGGCGAGGTGGTCTGGCTTGTAGCGAGGCAAGTAGGCGGGAACGTCGGTCTCGAAGCAGCCGCTCGCGTAACCGTCGGCACAATCGCCGGAGTGGCGGTCTACCTGATCGTGCTAGCCGCGCTACAAGCGCCCGAACTCAGCGCCGTCCGCAAACGCCTCCCCGGCCGCTAGTTCTCCGTTTGTATGTATTTTTTGGGCGCCATGCGCCCAAAAAATCCATACAAACGGAGAATTATGGGAGCAGCACGAGATCGTCGCGATGGATCACTTCGTGATTGACGCCATCTGGCAGATCAGCGGTATGACGACCCGAAACCGCAGTCAAGACATCGGCGGCTACTGAGGTTCGCCCACGCGCGAAGGGGCGACCAGAGGGGCCCGTGACTTCCACGGTGTCGCCTTTTGAGAAATCACCGCGAACACCCACGACGCCTGCAGGAAGCAGGCTGTTCGGGCGATCTGTAAGCGCCCGCTCGGCTCCCGCGTCGACCTCGATCATCCCTTCGACATCGGCCGCGAACGCGATCCACAACTTGCGAGCGGGCAAGGTTCGATCGTGCGGCTCAAACGTCGTTCCCACCAACTCATCGGAAACTGCCCCAGCCAGTACATCTGGTCGAGCGGCAAGAGCAATAACACTCCGGATGCCAGACCACGATGCGATCCGCGCCGCGATCAGCTTGCTCGCCATGCCGCCACTCCCCCGGCCACTGCCACTCGGATCAGCGCGAATCGATAGCAGCGGGTCGGCCGAACGAACGAGCGGAACGAGAGTCGCAGTGGGGTCACGGCGAGGGTCGGCGGTGTAGACCCCCTCCATGTCGGTCAGCAGGACGAGCACGTCAGCATTGAGACTGTTGGCAACGAGCGCCGCCAGCCGGTCGTTGTCGCCGTAGCGCAGCTCGTCGCTGGCGATTGCGTCGTTCTCATTTACGACAGGCACACACCCCAGCTCCAAGAGCCGTTCGATGGTGCTACGCGAATGCAGATACTGGGTGCGGTCAACAAAATCGTGCGGGTCGAGCAGTACTTGCGCACCTACTAAATCGTGCCGTGCGAATTCTTTGTTGTAGGCCTCAACTAAGCGGCTTTGACCGGCCGCCGAGATCGCCTGAAGCGTTTGGAGGTCAGTTGGACGGCTCGGCAATCCGAGCGCTGCGACGCCAGCGGCGACGGCACCCGATGACACAATCAGTACTTCGTGACCGGCCCCGCGGAGCGCGGCGACTTCGTCGGCCAGCTTGGCCATCGCGGCGCGATTGATGGCGCCCTCGGCGTTGGTGATCGAAGCCGTTCCGATTTTGGCTACAACCCGCATTGGCTACTTATTGGTCCGGCTCGTAGTCGAAGCTGAACTCGCCAATCCAGATTACATCGCCTTCTTTGGCACCAGCTTTGGTAAGCATCTTGGGAACTCCCAAACGTGCGAGTTGAAAGTCGATGTAGGCGAGCGCTTCTGGTGTGGTCACGTCGTTCAACGCCACAACGCGTTCAACGTCACGACCCAACAGCCTGAACTCACCGTCGTCTACACGCTCGACTGCTGCGCCCGTGACTTCGGGCCGCAGTACAACGACACCTTCTTCGTACTCGACTGCCTGGCGTACCTCATGAACTAGAGACGCCATTTGGCCCACTACGTCAGGGACGCCCTGACCGGTAACAGCGGAAATGATCCCGCCTTCCCAGCCAATGGCCTCGAGTTCTTCAGCCTGCACGGCATCTGCCTTCGTGCCGACAACAACGCGCGGGCGATCGAGTAGATCCGGTTGGTACTCACCCAGCTCGTGCAACAAGATTCGCTCTTGCTCTTGCGGTGACACACCATCGAGTGACGCGAGGTCGACCATGATGCACAAGACGCGAGCGCGTTCAACGTGACGCAGGAACTGGTGACCGAGACCCTTCCCTTCGCTGGCACCTTCGATCAGCCCGGGAATATCAGCGACAACGAAGTCGGTGTCGTCGTCCAAGCTGACAACGCCAAGATTCGGTTCGAGGGTGGTGAACGGGTAGTTAGCGATCTTTGGCTTAGCTGCCGAGATCACGCTGATCAATGTCGATTTGCCGACATTGGGGAAACCCACCAATGCGACGTCGGCCATCAGCCGCAGCTCAAGCTTCAGCCAGCGTTCCTCACCGTGTTCGCCTTGCTCCGCAAAATTCGGTGCGCGTCGCCTATTCGACAGGAATTTCGCGTTGCCGCGACCACCGCGTCCCCCGGCAACAGCGAGCCATCGGTCGCCGTGGTTAACGAGCTCGGCCAGCAGCTCGCCCGAATACAGGTCGAACGCAACTGTCCCCATCGGCACGGAAATTTCGAGCGACTTGCCGCGTCGGCCGTGCAGGTCCTTGCCCTTGCCGTGGACGCCATTGGTCGCCCGACGGTGAGGGTGGTCGCGGAACGCAAGCAGTGACGACTGGTTGTGGTCAGCCACCAACCAGATGTTGCCGCCGTTGCCGCCGTCACCACCATTAGGGCCGCCCATTGCCTCGGGGCCCTCGCGACGGAAACTCACACACCCCGCGCCGCCATCTCCCGCGCGCACATTCAGCTGGCATTCGTCAACGAACTGCGACATTTATCCCAGACTAACGCCACCAGCCCCATGCCATCTCGTATCGTTCGACACATGGACGACCTCCCGTTCCTCGACTCCTCCGAGGATCGTGCCGACCGGTGGGCGGCAACAATGGCCGGGCACGGCGTCGACGACATCGTCCTGGCCCATGCTGACTCCGCTGCCAAGGTCGGAAACGCCACCGTTCGCGTCCGCGAACTGCGCGAAGAGCAGGAGGCAGCCAACCTGGCCTCCGAAGCCACACTCGCCTTCGGTGCTGGAGATCGAGCAACCGAAGAGGAGCCCGACCCCTTCCGCACGTGTTTCGAGCGCGATCGAGATCGCATCCTGCACGACTCGTCCTTTCGTCGGCTGGCCGGCAAGACCCAGGTGTTTGTGTTCCCTGACGATCATCAACGTACGCGCATGACCCACGCGCTCGAAGTCACTCAGGTCGCCCGATCTGTTGCGGAGGCGTTGAGCCTGAATGTCGCTCTCGTCGAGGCCATGTCGATCGGTCACGACTGTGGCCACGGCCCAGGCGGTCACGCCAGCGAAGATGCGTTATCTCCCTACCTTGATGGCGGGTTCGATCATGCGCCTTGGGGGGCCGACGTGACCCTTCAGCCACTTAACCTTTGCGCCGAAACACTCGATGGCATCCGCAATCATTCGTGGAGCCTGCCGGCCCCACGGACCCCCGAAGGGGAGGTCGTCTCGTGGGCCGACCGCATTGCCTATGTGTGTCACGACTTCGAAGATGCCGTCGCCGCTGGAATCCTCACGACCGAGATGCTTCCCAAGATCGTTGCCGAGCGCTGCGGTCGAGATCGCTCGTCGCAATTGGGCACTTTCGTTCGGGCGATGGTTACCGCCACGGTTGCCACGGGCCGTATCGGGATGACGCCTGATATCGCTGATGCGCTAGCCGAGTTTCGGCGGTTCAACTACGAACATGTCTACCTTCGCCCGGCGAGCCAGCACCAGGCCGGTGCGGTTGTCTCGCTGCTCCGGGCGCTCGTTGAACACTACGCCGATCGCCCTCACTCGATTCCTCCACAAACGCTGGCTGTCGCGCTCGGCGGTGAGGCCGATACCGCCGACGCCGGAAGCTCAGAGGCGCTGCGCGCCGCCGTTGCCTATGTTGCGGGGATGACCGACCGCTTCGCGTGCGAACAGGGTCTCACCAAATTGTCGTGGGATCCGGCCAAGCTGCCTCAGGGCATCGGCGTCTGAGCTAGACCGCGGTAGTCGCTAGTTACCGAGGTACATCGCTCGCAGGCCCAGGCCCATAATGAACAAGCTGCCGAGCCCGTAGAGCAGGTGTTGCTTGTCTTTCACGAACGGGCTGGTGCGGTAGCTGTAGAGGATTCCGACAGCCACGATCGTGCTGAAGCCGTAGAGCGCATGGAACTGGTCGAGTTCGATGTCGTACCGGTTGACCATCAGAGTGCCGATGATCGCCATCGCAAAGGCCGACAGCTCGGCCACACCGATACACCACCACATGACACGGAGCCTTAGGGCTGGCACCCAGTAGGCCGCGAGCGCCCACGCTCCAACAGCCGCATTCGACAGGATGAGGAACCATGCCACGCTGCGGTGGAGGTCGAGCAGTGACTGCACGTCGAAGTGTTATCCAGCGGGAGCGGCGGCTAGATGCCGCAGTTCTCGCCGCCGAGGATCGCGGTAACCGTCGAGTCGTCGGCAATCCCGGTCAAGAAGCCCCGAAGGTTGTCGTTGACATAGAAGAACGGGGCCGTGAAGTCGTCCTCTGGGTTCAACGTTGCCGCCGGATAGGCGGCCACAACATCAATCACCCGTGAGCCGACGGTGATGCCCCGGCTTGTAACCAGACCACTCGGAGCAGCTCCGATTTCTCCGTCAACACCGTAGGTATATGCATAGAAGTGGCGGCGGCCCTGGAGCACGGCCGAGACATCGCCGAAGATGACGGTCAGCACGCCCCATGAAACCATCCGTAGTTCGTCGCCCGAACAGGCTCCGATCGACAGCGGGTCGATCCAGCCGGTGTCGTTGCTGGGCTCTCCAAGAAACGAGCTGATGTAGTCGATTACACCTTCGGGTTCGGCACCGAACCCAGCCGACCCGATGCCTTCGCCGCTCATTACGAGAGCGGTTATCGCAGGGTTGACTTCGGTGGTCGTCGTCTCAACCATCGTGGTCGTTGTTTCCACGAGTGTTGTGGAACTGGTCGACGTGGTGCTGGTTGAGCCCGTGGTGGTTGTGGAGGCGCTGGTGGTCGTTGGGAGCAACGTGAAGTTCGTCGTCGATGAATCACCGCCACCAGAGTCGCCGGACGACCCACAGGCCGCCGCTAGAAGACAGATTGCCGAGATTGCCGCTAGGCGCCGCCGAATCATCCCTCAATCATGCCTGAGCCGAGGGTCACTTCGGGGGATCTATCGCAGACGCCGTCGTAGCGCTGTCGACCACGCCGCCCAAAGCCCAGCTCGGGACGACCGTACGGGTGCGTCCAGGTTCGTCCGCAACTGGTTCACTTGCCGACAGCGTGGGTGATCCGTTCGATAGCATCTTCGATCTGAGACGTTGGCGCGGCGATGGTCATGCGGGCGAATCCGGCGCCCTGTCGACCGAACCAGTGACCGGGACTGAGCGCAAGCCGGGCATCTTCGGCCAACCATTGCGAAAGCTGCGGAACGTCCATACCGAGCGCCCGGAAGTCGAGCCACGCAAGGTACGTACCTTCCATCGGAGAGAGCTCGACACCATCTGGCAGCCCGGACTGCAGGACCGACCGATTGGCCGCAACCAATTCGAGGAGGCCATCCAACCAGGCTTCGTCGGCTCTGTATGCAGCCTCAAAAGCGGCCAGGCCAAACACGTTGTTGCGGGTGAGGTGCAGTTGTGATCTTCGTGTTTCGAATAGCGTCGCCACCTGTTCGTCGGCGGTGATCATCAACGTGTCACAAACCCCGGCGAGTCCGAACGTTTTGATCGGGCCGTGCAGCGCCGCCCAACGGACGCCGGTGTCGGCGGCGGCCACGGCAAACGGAGTGAAGGCATGAGGTGACAGATTGAGATCCGCGTGGATCTCATCAGCGATCACAACGACGCTATGGGCGGCACAGATCTCAGCAACGGTGGAGAGTTCGTCTCTTGTCCAGACACGTCCGACCGGGTTGTGCGGATTACACAGAATCAAGGCGGTGTTGTCTGGGTTGGCGGCCTTGACGGCGAGGTCATGGAGATCCATGCGATAGCGCCCATCATCGATAACTAGTGCGCTTGGCGCAACCGATCTCTCCGCCGCCAAGACAAGCG
>JAHRVJ010000142.1 GCA_019090765.1 Ilumatobacteraceae bacterium | reverse complement strand
TCGGATCGTCGCCGTACATCGACTCCAAGATGCGGTCGATAAGCCCACCGGGCGTGAGTTCTTCGACCTTGTCAACGATGAACCCCTTACGTCCGAGCACCCTCCCTTTACGGACATAGAACACCTGCACCGCGGCCTCTAGCTCATCCTCCGCGATCCCAATCACGTCAAGATCCTCACTGCGCTCAGCAACCATCTGCTGCTTCTCAATCGCCTTACGAACCGCGGCCAAGCGGTCGCGCAAGCGCGCCGCCTTCTCGAACTCCAACCCAGTCGCGGCGTCGCTCATATCGGCTTCGAGGCGATTGACGATCTCATCTGTGTCACCGTCAAGGAACTCACACAGGTCGGCGACTAGCTGCCGGTAGGCCGCCTCGTCGATCTCGCCGACACAGGGCCCCGAGCACTTCTCGATATGAAAAAGAAGACATGGCCGACCGAGCCGCTCGTGCTCATTGAACTTGCCCGGGCTACATGTTCGCACCGGGAAACTTCTCAGCAGCAGATCGAGCGTGTCACGAATGGCATAAGCGTGCGCATAGGGCCCGAAGTAGCGGGTTCCCTTTCGTTTACGTCCACGCATCACCATCGCCCGCGGCCAGTCGTCGGAGTTGGTAACGGCGAGGAACGGATAGCTCTTATCGTCACGCAAACGGATGTTGAACCGCGGATGGTGCTGCTTGATGAGGCTGTACTCGAGCATCAGCGCTTCAACCTCGTTGCGGACTATCGTCCATTCCACCGACTCAGCGGTCGCCACCATCTGCGCCGTTCGAGGGTGCATATTGCGCGGCGACTGGAAGTAGTTCGACAGTCGCTGGCGCAAGTTGGAGGCTTTGCCGACGTAAATAACGCGGCCGTTGACGTCCTTGAACTGGTAAGAGCCCGGCTGCTCGGGAATCGTGCCTGACGGCGGCCGCTGCACCATGACGACCAAAGCATACGGACCGCCGGATACGGTGTTGGCCGATGTCCGACCAGTTTGCAGCAATCTTCCGCCGCCGGCCCAACGATGGGTGGTTCAGGGCCGGACGCTTCGATGTCACAACGACCGACATAGTTTGTGCGCTCGCGGTCGCAACGATGTTCGTTTACGGTTTCAGTCGCGAGTCGTTCAACAAGTTGGTGTTCGTACCAACATTCGTGCGCGATTTTGAAATCTGGAGACTAGGCACCTGGCCCGTCACCACAGAACCGGCCGTCTGGCCGCTGCTGGGGATCGTATTTTTCTGGCTATTCGGTCAACAGCTCGAAGCGTTGTTCGGGCGCGGCAAATTCCTCGCGTGGGTTCTGATGCTCACCTTCATCCCCGCAATCCTGGTCACCATTCTCGGCCCACTCGACAACAGCATCGACTTCCTGGTCCAGTTCGGCCTCAGCACCCTGTTCCTCGGCGGCATCTGGGTCTATGCGGCCACCTACCCAGGCGTGAAGTGGTTTGAAGTGGTCCCGCTGTGGGCTCTGGCGGCAGTCTTCACCATGCTCAACCTGCTGCAGTATTCAGGCAATGACCAAAACGGCCAGATCCTCTTCCTGCTGATTTCCGTAGCAGTGGCATTGGTCGCTGGACGCTCACTCGGCCTCGCGACCGGCTGGCCCATTCCCCATGTGCCGTTGACCGGAACTGGTCAGCCTCGACGGCGAGCCAGCAAACAATCCAAGCCCAGCCACCGCGGATCTAGCCCGCGCGTTGTTCAGGGCCCCTGGAAGAATGCGCCGGCGCCCGCTCCTCCTTCGTCGCCAGCACCATCGCCCGCCGACCAAATTGAGCTTGACTCGCTGCTCGACAAGATCGGCGCTCAGGGCATGGACTCACTCACTGGGGCCGAGAAGAAGCGCCTGAACGACCTGTCGAAGCGCCTCCGCAACCGCTAACCCCCCACCGATGAGAGTTCGCGCGAACAGGTCGCGCTGAAACTCAGGGGAGGACGTCGCGGAGGAAGCGTCCGGTGTGCGACGAATCGATCGCGGCGATGTCTTCAGGGGTTCCCTGGCCAACGATTGTTCCGCCACCATTGCCACCATCGGGCCCGAGGTCGATGATCCAGTCGGCAGTTTTGATGACATCGAGGTTGTGCTCGATGACGAGCACCGTGTTGCCCTGGTCAACGAGGCGCTGCAAGACGGTTAGCAGGCGACGCACGTCGTCGAAATGGAGCCCGGTCGTTGGCTCGTCGAGCAGATAGATCGTGTGGCCAGTGGAACGCTTGGCGAGTTCGGTCGACAGCTTGACCCGCTGCGCCTCGCCGCCCGACAGAGTTGGCGCTGGCTGACCCAGCCGTACGTAGCCGAGCCCAACGTCGACCAGCGTTGACATGTAGCGCGAGATGCGCGGCTGGTTAGCGAAGAAGTCGACGGCCTCCGAGACCGGCATGTCGAGAATTTCAGCAATGTTCTTGCCCTTGAACTCGATGTCGAGCGTGTCGCGGTTGTACCGCGCTCCCTTGCATACCTCGCAGGGCACATACACATCGGGAAGAAAGTGCATCTCGATCTTCAGCGTGCCGTCACCAGAACAGGCCTCGCAGCGCCCACCCTTAACGTTGAAGCTGAAGCGCCCCGGCATATAGCCACGCACCTTGGCTTCGTTCGTGGAAGCAAACAATTTGCGGATGTTGTCGAAGACGCCCGTGTAGGTCGCCGGATTCGAGCGAGGCGTACGGCCAATCGGTGACTGATCCATGTCGATCACCTTGTCGAGCAAGTCGACACCCGTGACACGCTTGTGCTTGCCAGCGGCCATTTTCGACTTGTAAATACGCTGCATGAGCACCGGTAGCAGAATGTCGCGAACCAACGTGGACTTGCCTGAACCAGAAACGCCGGTTACCGCAACGAAGTTCCCAAGAGGTATCTCAACGGTGAGGTCCTGAAGGTTGTGTTCGCGAGCACCCTTGATTTCGAGATGTTCGATCCCCTGCGGGCGACGCTGCTCGGGTACTGGGATGGTCTTCTTGCCTGACAGATACTGCCCGGTCACCGAGTTCTTCGCCTTGAGCAGTCCAGGCACCTTGCCCGAGTAAACGATCTCACCACCGTGTTCACCGGCGCCAGGACCGATGTCGACAATCCAGTCGCTCTCGCGAATCGTCTCTTCGTCGTGCTCGACAATGATCACTGTGTTGCCCAGGTCACGCAAGCGCGTCAGCGTGTCGATCAGCCGGCGGTTGTCACGCTGATGCAAACCGATCGACGGTTCGTCAAGCACGTAGAGCGTGCCGACAAGCCCAGATCCGATTTGTGAGGCCAGGCGGATGCGTTGCGCCTCGCCGCCAGCCAGCGTTCCGGCCGACCGAGACAGAGTGAGGTAATCGAGCCCAACATCGAGCAAGAAGCCGAGCCGCGCGTTGATCTCTTTGGTGATTCTTTCAGCGATCATCCGATCACGTTCAGACAGCTCAAGGGCAGCGAGAAACTTGGCAGACTCGCCAATCGACATTTCGCAAACATCTGCGATGTGCTTGTCCTCAACCGTCACCGCGAGGGTGGAAGGCTTCAGGCGCGCTCCCCCGCAGGCGGTACAGGCCACGAGCCGCATATAGCCCTCGTACTGCTCACGGGAATACTCGCTATCGGTGCCCTCGTGACGGCGTTTGATCCATGGAATCACGCCTTCGTACTCGGTCTTGTACGACCTTGAGCGCCCGTACCGGTTCTTGTACTTGACAGTCATCTTCCCCGGCACACCATTGAGGATCACCTTCTGCTGCTTCGCAGAGAGCTTCTCCCACGGGTCATTCATGTCGATGTCGTGCTTGTCCGCGACCGATTCGAGCATCCGGGTGAAGTACTGCGTGTGGGCGCTTCGCCACGGGGCGATCGCTCCATCGGCCAGCGACACCTCGGAGTCGGGAATCAGTAACTCGGGGTCGACCTCGAAGGTCGTACCGAGACCGTCGCACTTGACGCAGGCGCCGTACGGCGAGTTGAAAGAGAAGTTGCGTGGAGCCGGCTCGTCGTAGCTGGTTCCACACTCGGGGCAGGCAAGGTGCTGGCTGAACGTCAGCGTGTCTGGGGTGTCTTCCCCCGCCCGCGGGACCACTTCGATCTCAGCAACGCCATCGGCTAACCCGAGCGCAGTTTCGAGTGAGTCGGTAAGCCGACGTTCGATGCCCTCCTTGAGTACCAAGCGGTCAACAACGATCTCGATCTTGTGGTTCTCATATTTGGCGAGCCGTTCGTCACGCTTCAGGAACTCGTCAATCTCGACGGTCTCACCGTCGATGCGCGCTCGAACATACCCCTGCCCCGACAGATCTTCGAGCAAGGTGTCGTATTCGCCCTTCCGGCCGCGAACCACGGGAGCAAGCACTTGAAACCGCACTCCGTCGTCCATATCGAGAATGCGATCGACAATTTGCTGCGGTGTCTGGCGTTGCAGCTTGGTCCCGTCATTCGGGCAGTGTTGAACGCCGATCCGCGCGTACAGCAGCCGCAGGTAGTCGTACACCTCGGTGATCGTGCCGACGGTCGATCGTGGGTTGCGGCCCGCTGATTTCTGGTCGATCGAAATCGCGGGCGACAAACCTTCGATCACGTCGACGTCGGGCTTGTCCATCTGCCCGAGGAACTGGCGCGCGTAGGAACTCAACGATTCAACGTACCGACGCTGCCCCTCGGCGTAGATCGTGTCGAAGGCAAGGCTCGACTTGCCCGAACCCGAAAGACCCGTAAACACGATGAG
>JAHRVJ010000141.1 GCA_019090765.1 Ilumatobacteraceae bacterium | reverse complement strand
GCCTTGAGCGATTGCGGTTGGAGGCGGAGGGAACAATCGAGCCCGGCCCACAGATGCGCCGCATTGATTCTGATGCCAGCGCTGTTCAGGTGAGCACGGTGCACAGCAGTAAGGGCCTTGAGTACCCAATTGTGTTGCTCCCGTTCGCGTGGCAAAAACCTTCATCGCGTGGTCCACTGATCTACAACGACGGTTCGGGCCAGCGCGTTATCGATATCGCCACCAGTCAGGGCTGGGGTGGCCCCGAGCCTGAACGCACGGAGAAGGCCCGAGGGCATTATGCCGCTGTGGCGAGGCGCGGCGATGAATTGCGCCTGCTGTATGTCGGCCTCACGCGGGCGCAACACCGCACGGTTGTGTGGTGGGCTCCCGTTCGTAACAGCGACAAGTCGGCGCTGGCCGCGGTGCTGTTCGACCGTGACGCGGCGGGGGTGCCGCAGGCGACCCAACCCGACCTCACTATTGGGCCGCGAGGTGGTGTCACACCTGTGCCGCCATCGTTCCAAGGGGCGTCCGACACTGATGCCGATGCGGCTGATGCGCTAAGCGTGCTCGCCACGCGGAGCGGCGGGTCAATCGAGATGGCGTCTTGCGCGATCGAGACCCCGTTGGTTCGCTGGAAGCCGGTAGCCGATGACACCTCCGCGCCGGTGCTGGCCGTTGCCGATCCTGGCGACCGCGAGGTAGCCGACCCGACGTGGCGACGTTGGTCTTTCAGCTCAATCACCCGCACGCGTGAATGGACGGGGGGCCACATCTTCACCGAAGCACCGGTACAGGGCGGCACCGACGAGCCCGAGATTGAGCCTGACGATCTAGTTCTTCCCGAGGTTGCTTCGTCAGTCACGGCTACCTCCGTTGCCGAATATCAGCGGATGCCGTTGGCTGATGTTGCCGGTGGTACGGCCTTCGGCACCCTGGTTCACGAGGTACTCGAAGTGATCGACCCAACGAGCGATGCCCTCGACGACGAGCTGCGGGCTGCCGTTGACGAGCAGTTGCGACGCGACCATCTGGACGTTGATCCGGAGACGCTCGTCGTGGGTCTTGCGGCAGCCGTTAGAACTCCGCTCGGGCCAGTCGCGTCTGGGTTGCGCCTGGCCGATCTGGCCGTCACCGATCGGCTAGCCGAACTCGAATTCGATCTCCCGGTCGCGGACGGAGGTGTTCCGGTGTCGAGCATCGGGGAGGTGCTGCTGTCTACGTTGCCAACTGATGACCCAGTCCGGCCCTACGCGTCGCTCCTCGCCGAGGGAAGATTCGACGTCGACCTCGGGGGATTCCTACAGGGATCGATTGATGCTGTCCTGCGTATTCCAGGTGCCGGCTCGGGTGATCGGTATGTGGTGGTCGACTACAAATCCAATCGGCTGCACGTGTCCGGGGCTAGTGACCCGCTCGACGCTTACCGGCCCGAGCAATTGGTCGGCGCAATGGCTGAGCACGACTACATATTGCAGGCGCTGCTGTACAACGTGGCGCTGCACCGGTACTTACGTTGGCGGCTGCCCGACTACCGACCAGCCGCGCATCTCGGCGGTATTGCCTACCTGTTCTTGCGCGGCATGGTCGGCGAATCGACTCCCGCTCACGATGGTCAGCCCTATGGCGTGTTCACATGGAATCCGCCAGTCGAGACCGTCCAAGCGCTTGATCGTTTGATTGCAACCGGAGTCGTGGCATGAGCAAATTGTCGCGGGTGCGAATCCCTGATCAGGTCGCGTCGCTGGCCCCCTATGTCGATGCCGGCGTGCTGGGCGCAGCTGAGGTCCATCTCGCAGCCTGGACAGCGCGGGCATCAGGAGTGTCGGATCCGCATGTGGCGTTGGCCACGGCAATGGCGGCGTGGGCGGCCCGCCACGGTCATGCCTGCGCGGTGCTTGCCGAACTGCCTGAGGTGGTTGCTCGCCAGCAGGCCAACGTGTTCGACAATTCCTTGTTGGGCGATGTCGAGCTGCTCTCGTGGCCCGAACCTTCGGCATGGATCGACGCGCTACACGCGGCCCCGGTGGTGCGGGTGGTCGACGGCCCCGACCCTGCACCGGTACTCGACGATCACCCAATTGTCGTCTGGGGTGACTCTGTGTACCTCCAACGTCACTGGGCCGATGAGTGCGCAGTCGCCGGAGCGATCCGCGGCTTGGCCTCTACCCCCGCCACCGTGTCAACGGCCGCCGCCACAGCGCTGTCTGGTGGCGCGTCAGTGTTGCTCAACCGTCTACTACCGGCCGAAGTAGACGGAATTTCGAACCTTCAGCGTCAGGCTGCCGATGTTGTGGTTGCCAACCGGGTGGCACTGATCGCTGGCGGCCCCGGTACCGGCAAGACCTACACG
Organism: Ilumatobacteraceae bacterium; assembly: GCA_019090765.1. Lineage (GTDB taxonomy): Bacteria > Actinomycetota > Acidimicrobiia > Acidimicrobiales > Ilumatobacteraceae > Sva-07. The sequence goes on along the minus strand of JAHRVJ010000141.1, from coordinate 1,515 downwards.
GTCGCTCGGCTGCTCGCTGTATTAATCGAGCAAAGTGCAGCCAACGGCGAGCCGTTGCGAGTCGCGCTGGCGGCTCCAACAGGCAAAGCCGCGGCCCGTATGCAAGAGTCGATCGCCGCTGCGCTCACGCAGCCAGACGTAATCGAACACGTCGCAGCACCCGTACGCGCTGCTCTCGCTGAGGTGATACCAACAACCATCCATCGTTTGCTGGGCCCGCTGCCAACTCAGCGCAGACGTTTCCGTCACGATGCTGCTAATTCGTTGCCGCACGATCTGGTAGTCATCGACGAGGCGTCGATGGTGTCCCTGCCACTGCTCGCCCGTCTGCTTGAAGCTGTACGCCCCGATTCGCGCCTGGTGCTCATTGGTGATCCCGATCAACTCGAGAGCGTTGAGCTAGGTGCGGTGCTGGGCGACATTGTCAAGGCCGCGTCGGCGGGTGATGAGGACGAGGTCGCCGGTCCGCTGGCGGGGCATCTGGTTCGCCTGATTCGTGGTCACCGCTTCGGTGGCGAATCACCGATCGCGATTCTGGCCGACGCCATCCGCCGAGGTGACGCCGATGCTGCGGTCGATTTGCTTGCTGCCACGGCGGATGATGATTCCTCCACCGTTTCCTTTGTTAAGACGGTGAATCCACTTGACCCGTCGTCAATCGCGGCTGTCGAATCGGTGATCGAGCCGATCTTGGCGAAGGTCCGTGAGGCCGCCGAAGCTGGCAACGCTGCTGGCGCTCTCGGGCACGTCGGCCAGGCGCGGATCTTGTGTGCCCACCGTCTTGGCCCGCATGGAGTTTCGAGTTGGAACCAACTCGCCGAACGCTGGCTGTGTGGCAACGATGGTGCCGACAGCATCTGGTATGTGGGGCGGCCGCTGCTCGCTACTCGCAACGACCAGAGCCTGGGCTTGTCCAATGGCGATACCGGCGTAGTCATTCGTGACGGCGACCAATTGGTCGCGGTGTTCGACTCGGCCCTCGGCATCATCCGGTTTGATCCCGTCCAACTCGAAGACGTCGAGACCGCCTATGCGATGACAGTTCACAAGAGCCAGGGTTCGGAGTACGAAGCGGTCGTAATGATCCTTCCCCCGGTCACCTCACCGTTGGTCGGGCGAGAATTGATCTACACCGGCGTCACCCGGGCCAAGGAGGAGCTGCTCGTAGTGGGCTCCGAATCAGCCATGCGTCTCGCTGCCGAAACCCCCGCCAGCCGAATGACCGGCCTCACGAAGTCGCTCGGCTAACCGCGATGCTGCCGTCTTACTCGCGTGCCGCATTGGCCGCGGCGTGCTGCGCGAGGGCGGGCTTCTGGACTTGCTAAGTGAGTTAGTTCGCCAGCATCAAGAGCGCCATGACCGAGAACAACACTGGTCCGGCCATTCCCGATCGCCGATGCAGCGTCTGAAGGGTGGTCTTCATACCTGTGTATCCGCACGGAGCGAGCGGGTCTAGAGTTAAGAAACCGTGTGTTTCTCGCGATGCCGAGCGCTGGGGAGCTTGCTATCGAGTGT
>JAHRVJ010000140.1 GCA_019090765.1 Ilumatobacteraceae bacterium | reverse complement strand
TGGGAAGTAGATGCCGCCTCCCCCTTCGAGGCCCCAGGCTGTGACCCGCTCGCTGGCCTCTGTTTGCATGTAGTCGAGCAGAGCCGGGCAGTCGCCGAAGAAACCGAGTTGAGCAGACCCGAACGCCTGCGGCTGATCGGGCGGCGTCACGGTTGGCGACGACCCATTGTTCGGCAAGGTGGAGGGCACTGCGTTCGGGGAGCCCGGAGACGATCCAGACGTCGAGTCCGGAGGACCAGAGGACGAAGCATCTGGACCGTCGGAGCTACATGCGCTGACTGCGATGAGTGCCGTCGATACGAGTGCCAGTGGGATGAGCCGTTCACGCTTCATAACTGTTCGACGCCACACCAACTCAAGTTTGTTCCCGAGTGAGGAAAATATTCTGCGCGTGGCGCTGTTGGCCGGGTCGAGCGCGAGTTGGGCTGGGCTAGTCAGCCGTTGTGCTGGCCGTGCAGGACACGGCCCGTTTGAATCCAGCTAGCGGTGAACGCAATCACGATTACTGGCAGCACAATCGCGGCTTGCGGTACGTCGCCAGCGACGGATGCGACTACAGCGACCAGAGCGGAGACAACTGAGATCAGGACGGCGAGCCGGAAGGCTGTGGTCCAAGCTTGTCGGTTGATTTCCATAGATACTGCCTAGCTTTCTGGGAGCGGGATTTGGCGACGAACAAGTTGTCTTCGTCCACTTGTCACTGGACTGAAGCGATCGTCATCAGATCGCGCGGTTAGACATTGCGGTTGCGTAACAGAACGATGTCTGCTGGGACCGCAAAAGTCTCGCTAGCCGAGTAGTCGGCCCGCCCTAGCCAGAGAGCGATAGCGACGGGCAGTGCTGAAGGCGTTGTCGCCAGCTATCTGTCCGATCGTGCCAGCCAGCGTCGGATAAATGTGAACGAGGTCGGCGAGGTCAGACAGCTTCATCCGATACTTGATCGCCAGCGCGAGCTCATGAATCAGCTCTCCCGCATGCGGGCAAATGGCGTGCCCTCCAACTATCCGGCCGCGGGCCGTGACGATCACGATTTCGCCGTCGGTTGCTCCGTCAGCCCGAGCGCGATCGGAGTGTTCGAAGTCACGCGCAAGGACCTCTACCTTTCGTCGACCGTGGAGTTCAATCGCTTCAGCTTCGGTGAGGCCGACATGGGCGATCTCGGGGTCGGTGAACGTGCACCAAGGCACGAGCGGGGGTGCGAGCCCTCGGCCAGGTAAGAACATGTCGCGGACCGCGAGAACTGCGTCGTAGGCCGCGGCATGGGTAAACAACGCCCTGCCGGTGACATCGCCAACGGCGTAGATTGACGCGACCGTGGTGCGGTTGCGGTTGTCGACCGTGATCCCTTTGCGGGTCAGTTCAACACCGAGGCGGTCAAGCCCGAGGTTGGTTGAGTTGGGCGTCCTCCCAGTTGCTATCAGCAGGCCCTGCGCGGTGGTTTTGCCAGCTGACTTTCCATCACTCTCGATCCAGACGTTGACGCCATCGCCGCCCTTGCGAACTTTGGTGGCAGTGGTGCCAAGCCGGACGTCGACACCTTCGTCGCGCATGATCTGTAGCAGGCGTGCGCCGTGAGGCGGATGGTCGCGGTGCAGCAGTTGATTGCCCATCTCCAGCATCGTGATGTCGACTCCGAGCCTGTTCAACGATTGTGCGATCTCGCACGCGATGGGCCCGCCGCCAACAATCACCAGGGAATCCGGAGGCCGGCTTATTTCGAAGAGGTTCTCGCTGGTGAGAAAATCGACATCTGCGATTCCGTCGATCGGGGGGATAAACGGTCGGCTGCCCGTGCAAACAAGCGTGTACCGGGTGGACAATACTTCATCGCCCACAGTTACCTCCCGGGAGCCGGTGATGATGGCTTCACCCTCGAAGAGATCGATTCCGAGTGAGCGGAAACGCTCTGGGTCGTCGTCGGTTGCAGCAATCTCGCCTTGGATCGCGGTGATCCGCTTCCACACGTCGGCCAGATTGATCATCGGGGCCGGTGCCTCAATGGCGTATTGGTCGGCAGTGCGAATGGTGTGTGCGACTCGGGCGCTAGCGATCAGAGATTTGGAGGGGACGCATCCGGTCCAGAGGCAGTCGCCTCCGACCCGCGCCCGCTCAATTGCGGCAACTCGTAGGCCTAAATGCTCGGCTGCAAATTCCGCTGCAATTATTCCGGCCGAGCCCATCCCGATGACCACCAGGTCGTAGGGCTCGCCGGGTCGCCTAAATGGGTTGAACCTCATAACCATTTCGCTCCGATCGATTGTTGTCGGCAAGTTTGCCCGGCAAGCTAGCGAGTTGGTACGACCCGCCCCGGGTTGGGAAACTGTTTCTAGTTCGTCTCCAAGAGGAGTTTCTTGCGCCTGACGTGACGCGGGGCCCGCAACACTGTTCAATGGTGGCCGATGTTGATGCGTTCGCCACTCCTCGCGTTCGGTGCCCTCGCGCTTGCTGCCAGCGGTTGCGGAGTACTGAGTAACGACGCTGACGGCGCCGACGGCTCGCCGGTCGCCACACCCGTGCCGACTATCAGCGGGGTGGGATCACTGCCTGACACGGTTGCGCCAGGCCAACAGCCGCTCGTGATGCTCACCCGACCAGTCAACGAGGACGGAACTAGTGCGACGCTGATCGGTGAGTTGGCCACCGGCAATCGGATTCTCTTTATCGGCGACTCGATTCTCGCTTCGACGTCGTCACGTCATGGCGGACAATTGTGTGATGTACTCGTTCCGCTGGGCTGGGTGGTGGAAGTCGAGGCAGAAATCAGCAGGTTTGTTGACTTCGGTAACAAAGTTCTCGATCGCTTCGATTTTCCAGAGCTCACTCCGATCGGGGTTCCTCCGTCGGATCTGGGCGACGACGACTGGGACGCTGCGGTGGTGTTCCTCGGGAGCAACTACGGCGGCGACCCGATTGCCTACGAAGAGGAACTCCGTGAGATTCTCGCTCGCCTTGCTCCGCGGCCGACGCTGTTGCTCACTGTTACCGAATTCCGATCTAACTGGGCTGAAGTCAATGAGGTCGTGAAGCGGCTCGGAGTAGAGCTTGACAACGTGACGATTCTCGATTGGGAAAAGATCGCTCAGGCCCCGGGTGTAATCAGTGGTGACCGCCAACACCCGACCGACGCTGGTCGTGAGGTACTCGCCGAGGCAATCGCAGTTACGCTTGGCCCAGGGTCGATTGGTGAAGGTGATTGTCTCCGTTCATTGTTCACCGACGACTCAGCAGTGAACGGTGGTGGCTCAAGTTCCACAGGCAGCTCTGGTAGTTCCGGTGGGGGGTCGTCATCGGGGTCTAATTCGGGCGGATCGAGTACGCCGGTGACCACTAGCGCTCCATCAAACCCGGGCGCGACTACGGCCCCAACGAGTCCACCGGCGACTGACCCTCCCGCAACTGATCCGCCAGCCACGAGCCCACCCGC
>JAHRVJ010000139.1 GCA_019090765.1 Ilumatobacteraceae bacterium | reverse complement strand
CGGTTAGCTCGCTCAAGGTGCCACCAGGCTCCGAGGCGAGCATGACCGCGAGATATTTGTCATTGCGGAGTTCATTGGTCGCGCATGTAACTGCCCTGACGAGCAGTTCCTCCAGAGTGGTTGCACCCTCGACGGAAGCACGAAGTACGGCGAAGAACTGATCGAGCTCGTACACCCGGTGCGCCTCGAAGATCACGACTTTGCCGCCCGGAAAGATCCGATACATAGTCGCCCTCGAAACGTTGCTTTCGCGGGCAATATCTTCGATGGTCACCTTTTCGAAACCCCACCGAGCGCAGCAATTCTTCACGGCTTCCAGGACGCGAACTTCAGTCGGTGTCCAGACCTGCATCGGGGGGAGAGATACGACCACGGCGAGACGTTAAGACCAAAATCGTCTCATTGTCAAGCAGACTGGAGGAGAACTCAACTCGCCGTGCGTTGTGCGGCCGACTCGAGGCCGTCGAGGATGAGGTCAAGACCAAACTCGAACTCGTTACCAAAGTCGTATCCGGGCTGCAGAACGTAATCAACCGTGAACTCCGTCAGGTTCGGGTACACGCCTGCGGGCAAAGGCTCGATGATGTCCTCGGCAAGGTCAGCCATTTCCTCTCCCCCGGTAGCGGGCAGGTTTGCCTCCTGCAGTGCGAAGCCATAGATGTAGGCGTCGGTGAGGGCAGCGGCGTGAGCTGTCATGGCGACCGAGAATCCACCCCCACGAAAGCAGCCGATCATCGCATCGATATGACGCAACGTCTCTGGCCCAGGCGATGTTCTCGAAACCATGAGCGGGGTCGCCCAAGGGTGGGCGGCCAACACTGCTCGCGCCGAACGTGCCGACCGCTGAGTCGCCGCGCGCCAGTCGACATCACTCGCGGGGCTTTCGATTTCGCCGAACACGATGTCGACCATCCCGTCGATGATCGCCTCTTTGTTAGCCACGTGATGGTAGATCGTCATCGGCTTCACCCTTAGCTCGTTCGCCAACTTGCGAATGGTGAACGCCTCGATGCCAATTCTGTCGGCGAGCGCAACCGCGACCGAGAGCACTCGGGCGGCATTTAGCGGTGGTCTCGATTTTCCAATCAAGCTTGGGGAATTGTCCATCGGCTCGTCTCTTAGTTCGCATGTCATGGTTGTGGTTCGTACTTAGTACGAGTACTGTTCATCATACTACCGTACTAAGTACGACTGTGGCCACCTGGCCATCTTCGCAAGGGAGACAGAGAATGCAACAATCCAACAAAACCACCCTCGACCGGAACAGTTTGGAGAACGACCAGATGCTGGCGATTGTTCAGGACACCTACGGCGCTACCGACGTTCTCCAACTACGCACAGTTGACCGTCCAGAGATCGAACCCACCGAGGTGCTCATTGAAGTTCACGCCGCTGGCGTCGACCGCGGGGTCTGGCACCTGATGACCGGCCTCCCCTATCTAGTCCGCGTCGCTGGCTTCGGAGTGACGAAACCAAAGAACCCCGTGCTTGGCCTAGACGTTGCCGGAGTTGTTGTCGCCGTCGGATCAGAGGTCACACGATTCCAACCCGGCGACGAAGTGTTCGGGGTGGGTAAAGGCTCCTACGCCCAATACACCGCTGCCGAACAAGACAAGCTTGCCCACAAGCCGAGCAACGCGACATTTGAGCAAGCCGCGGTATCGGCCATCTCTGGAATCACTGCGCTCGAGGCCCTCACCGACGTCGGCAAATTTGAGCCGGGCCAAAAGGTGCTGATCATCGGAGCCTCAGGTGGCGTCGGCACATTTGCAGTCCAACTCGCTCACGCACTGGGCGCCGAGATCACCGGGGTTTCGGGACCGGGGATGACCGACACCGTGCGCAAGATCGGCGCCGATCGCGTCATCGACTACACCAAGGAAGACCTCGTCGACGGCACCAGCCAGTACGACCTCATCCTCGATATCGGTGGCCGCAACAGCATCTCTCGGCTCCGCAGCGTGCTCGCCAAGAAGGGGACCCTGGTAATCGTCGGCGGTGAAGGAGGCAACAAGCTGACCGGTGGAGTGGGTCGCCAGGTCCGCGCAATGATGATCTCGCCGTTTATCGGACAGCGCCTCACCGCGTTCGTCGCCACAGAACACTTCACCAGTATCGAACGCCTCGCGGGCTATATCGAAAGCGGCGAGGTCGTCCCGACCATCGGCGGCCGGTATCGACTGGCTGAGGTTCCCGCCGCGATCGACCACCTCGCCACATCGGAGTCGAGCGGCAAGACCGTAATCGTCGTGCGAGAGCGCAATGGAGGGGCCAACTCGTAAAGCACCGCCGGTATCGACGGGGGCTAAGCGTTCCTCCTGGTCACTTCCCACCTCCAAAGCGCGGATCGCCCGGAGTCGTCGCACAGGGATTTGAAGCGCGAAACTGCCGTGGGGAATGCGAGTACATCTCGCGAACATCAAGGAGGAGTTGCATGACTGCCCAGATCACTTCCCAGGCGACCACTACCGAACAAGCAGAACGCTCGGCAGAACCTGATTTCGATGTGGTGGTGGTGGGCGCTGGGTTTGCAGGCCTTTACCTCCTTCACCGTCTCCGGCGGATGGGCTTTTCCGCGATGGCGTTCGAGGCCGGAGACGACGTTGGCGGCACGTGGTACTGGAACCGCTATCCCGGAGCGCGGTGCGATGTCCAGACAGTCGACTACTCCTACAGCTTCGACCCCGAGCTCGAAATTGAATGGCAGTGGTCGGAACGCTACGCGACTCAACCGGAAATTCTCCGCTATCTACGCCACGTCGCCGACAAACATGATGTCCGCCGCGATATCCAGTTCTCGACACTCGTCGAGTCCGCTACGTGGGATGCCGACAATTCCTTCTGGCGGGTTCGGGCTGGCGAAGGCGAGGAAGTCACCTGCCGGTTCTATGTGATGGCTACAGGGTGCTTATCGGTACCGAAGACACCCGACATCGCAGGAGCCGACCGTTTCGCGGGCGAGGTCTATTCCACATCTAGTTGGCCGCACGGCGGAGTTGACTTCGCGGGAAAGAGGGTGGCGGTGATCGGCACAGGCTCGTCAGGAATCCAGTCGATTCCCTTGATCGCCGAGCAGGCCGAGCATCTCACCGTCTTCCAACGCACGCCGAATTTCTCGATACCCGCCCGCAACGGCGCCGTGTCCCCACACAAGCTGGCCGAGCTAGCAAACGACCGAACTGGATATCGCGAAGCCGCTCGGTGGTCGCGCGGTGGAATCCCCGGCCCGCAAGCAACCGACGGAGCCCTACAAGTAAGCGAGCAGGAGCGCCTAGAGAGGTACGAAACAATGTGGGCGGCCGGTGAACTGTTCGGCATTGCCGGCGCCTTCAACGACCTATTGATCAACGCCGAGGCGAACGAAACGCTGTGCGAATTCGTCCGTAACAAGATTCGCGAGACCGTCAACAATCCGGCGACCGCCGAACTCCTCTGCCCCACCAACCATCACATCGGCACCAAGCGGCCATGCCTCGACACCAACTACTACGAGACCTACAACCTCCCGCACGTCCGGCTGATCGATTTGCGAAGTGACCCGATCACCACGATTATCGAAAACGGAATCGACACGGCCAGCCAACATCTCGAATTCGACGCCATCGTGTTCGCTACCGGCTTCGACGCAATGACCGGCGCAATCGTTGCGGTTGACATCGCCGGGCGAGACGCGACATTGAGCGACAAATGGTCAGGCGGGCCTGAGACCTACTTGGGATTGATGACCGCTGGCTTTCCCAACTTCTTCACCATCACGGGACCAGGAAGCCCCTCGGTGATGTCGAACATGGCGGTCTCGATCGAGCAGCATGTCGACTGGGTCACGGACTGTATCGACCACCTGAGAAGGAACCAGTTCGAGACGATCGAGCCGACTGATACCGCTGAGGCCGGTTGGGTAAGCCACGTCAATGACCTTGCCAACATCACACTCTTCCCCTCCGCAGATTCGTGGTACATGGGAGCGAACGTGCCAGGTAAGCCTCGCGTCTTCCTCCCGTATATCGGCGGCGTCGACGGGTATCGCAAGGTGTGCGATGAGGTAGTCCAGCAGGAGTATCTCGGATTCAACCTTTGCGGCCTAGCCAAGTCACAGTGCAACGACGGTGTCATCCGCCGCCTGCAGCCGGACGTGGCAATGGTCCTCGACTTCATTGAAACCCTGGGATTGCCCGCCCTGGAGGGAATGACGGTGGAGGAGGCTCGCGAATTCTCTGTGACAACCGCGGCAGCGCGACCACCCGGACCCGATGTCGGCGAGATCGTCGATGGTGTTCTTCCAGGAGCCGACGGCGAACTCGAGTACCGCTTGTACCGGCCAACGACCACCGGTCCACATCCGATCGTTGCCTACTTCCATGGTGGAGGCTGGGTGATCGGCAGCCACGAGTCCGACGATCCGTTCTGCCGCGACCTCTGTAGGCGTTCTGACGCGATCATTGTTTCGGTCAACTATCGCCACGCCCCCGAGCACCGTTTCCCGGCCGCGCCCGACGACGGGTTCGCCGCAGTTCAGTGGATCGCGGAGAACGCGGCCGACCTCGGCGGCATTCCCGGCCAGCTAGCCATCGCCGGGTGGAGCGCCGGGGGCAACATCGCGGCAGTGGTCAGCCAAACCGCGCGAGATGCTGGAGGGCCCGCAATTGCAGGCCAACTCCTACTCTGCCCGGCCACCGACTCCGACCTCAGCCGCCAGTCGCACACCGACAACGCTGAGGGTTTCGTACTCACCACGGCAACGATGGAGTGGTTCTGGGACCTCTACGCCGACCCATCCGATCGCGTCGACCCCCGAGCGGCCCCGATACGAGCAGCCGACCTGTCAAATCTGCCCCCGGCGCTAGTGATCACCTGCGAGTTCGATCCGCTTCGCGACGAGGGGACGGCGTACGCCGAGGCCATGGAGGGCGCCGGTGTCACTGTTCAACACCTGCCATGCCACGGACATATCCACACTTCTGTAACGGCCGTCGACGTCATCCTTTCGGGCGCTCCGGTCCGCGAGGAAATGGCCGCGGCGCTACGCGAGTTCTTTACAACCTAGATTCCCGGGCGAGGTGCGATATCTTCAACAGCGCGTGAACAACGACTGAAGGAGAACTCATGCGATCAAGAACTGCCTATAGCCGACTATTGCCAGCGCTCGCCGCTGGTGCACTCGTCTTTGCCGCCTGCGGCAGCGACGACGACAACTCAAGCGAGTCAACCGACGCTCCGGCCGACACCACCGACGGAACCGAAGCACCCATGACCTCCGACGGAGACATGATGGTTGATGAGTCGTGCTCGGCAACCATCGACGATGACGTCCTCACGATCGCCACTGGCGAGCCAGCCTTCTACCCGTACGTGCTTGACGATGACCCAGAGTCCGGGGAGGGATTCGAGTCTGCTGTTGCCTACGCCGTAGCCCATCAGATGGGCTACCTGCCCGAATCAGTTGTGTGGGTCCGCACCGGATTCGACGAGGCAATCCAGCCGGGCGCCAAGTCATTCGACATGAACCTGCAGCAGTTCTCGATCAACCCCGAGCGCGCCGAGACCATTGACTTCTCACTGCCGTATTACACGAGCAACCAGGCAATCGTCGCCCTTGAGGGGTCAGCCGCCGAGGGGGCCACGACCGTCGCCGACCTGAAGGAAGTCAAGTTCGGAGCCCAAGTTGGCACCACGAGCCTCGACTTCATCACCGACGTCATTCAGCCCGACCAGGAGCCATTCGTGTACGACGACAATGTCGGGGCGAAGGCTGCCCTTGAGGCCAACCAGATCGACGCCGCAGTGTTCGACCTGCCGACGGCGCTTTACGTATCCGGCGTTGAGATCGATGGCAGTCTCGTCACCGGGCAGTTCCCCGGCGATGCAGGCGGCACCACGGACAACTTCGGTTTCATCCTCGAAAAGGACAGCCCCCTAACCGGCTGTGTTGACGCCGCAATCACGGCGCTCACCGACTCGGGCGAATTGGAGGCCATCACAACCGAGTGGATGTCAGACTTCACAGGCGCTCCGCTAATCGCCGTCGACTGAGGTTGACCGCGAACACCTACTGCTAATGAAGCCAACACTCACACGACGCGCTGCCTACGAGCAGGCGCAGCGTCGCCGTGCAGTGGTAATCGCGACCGCGAGCACGATCATTGCCCTAGTGGCATTGGTCGTGCTCGTGCCGCTTACCCCCGGCTGGCACAAGGTAAAACGATCATTCTTCGACGGCGACGTTTTTTCCGATTCATTCCCTCGCCTGCTCGAAGCGTTCTGGCTCGACATCAAGATCCTGCTGTGGGCGACGCCGTTCATTCTGATCGTTGCCCTATTGGTCGCCCTAGCCAGAGGGGCGCGCCGCCCTGCGATGTTCCCCGTCCGGGCCTTCGCTGTCATCTACACCGACGTCCTGCGCGGCATTCCAGTGATTCTGCTGGTGTTTCTGATCGGCTTCGGAGTTCCTGCTCTCGGACTGTCTCGGGAGTGGTCGAACCCGGTTATCTGGGGAACCGTCACTCTCGTACTCTCGTATTCGGCGTACGTGTCGGAAGTCATCCGCGCCGGGATCGACAGCGTGCACGAAAGCCAACGCGCCGCCGCGCGATCACTCGGCATGACAGGCAATCAAACAATGACCTCCGTCATCTTGCCGCAGGCCTTCCGCCGCATCGTTCCGCCATTGATGAACAGTTTCGTCAGCCTGCAGAAAGACGTTGCCCTCGTCAGCCTGATCGGACCCGTCGAAATCCTCCGGCAAGCGGGTATCGACAAGGCCAAGACCGCCAACTTCACTCCGTATGTGGCCGCGGCCGTGATCTTCCTGGCGCTGACCATTCCCTGTACACGCCTTGCTGACTGGGCACTCGCCAGGCAGCGAAGCCGTACCGGAGCGACCACAATCGCATGACCGGCGAGCTCAAACTGGAGTTGCGCGGAGTTCGCAAAGCGTTCGACACCACCACAGTGCTCGACGGGATCGACCTCAACGTCCCCAAGGGGAACGTGATTACTCTGATCGGCGCATCTGGCTCTGGCAAGTCAACGCTCTTGCGATGCGTGAATCTCCTAGAGCCCGTTGATGACGGCGAGATCCTGTTGGACGGTGTCGACATCGCCGAACCAGGCCTTGACCCTGATCCAATCCGGCGCCGAATCGGGATGGTCTTCCAGAATTTCAACCTCTTTCCACACATGAGCGTGACCGACAATGTGGCAATCGGCCCCCGCAAAGTGCTCGGCGTCCCCAAGAACGAAGCCCGCGAGTCGGGTCTCAAGATGCTCACTCGGCTCGGCCTTGCGGACCGTGCCGACGCGTACCCCGACCAACTCTCTGGTGGCCAGCAACAGCGAGTCGCTATTGCCCGGTCACTGGCAATGAACCCCGAGGTGATGCTGCTAGACGAGATCACCTCGGCGCTCGACCCGGAACTTGTCGGCGAAGTACTCGACGTGATTCGCGACCTCAAGAGCGACGGCATGACCATGCTGTTCGCGACACACGAAATGACTTTCGCCCGCGAGATCAGCGACCGCGTGTGTTTCCTCCACCAAGGAACGATTCTCGAAGACGGTCCTCCAGACCAGCTATTTGGCAATCCGCGCGAACCGCGCACCCGAGCATTTCTGCAACGCGTAGTCGACTCCGGCCGACTCTGACAGCTGGCGACTGATCAGTCCATCAGTACGTCGGCGTAATCGACGCGAAGGGTCTTCTTGGAAAACTTGCCGACGCTGGTCTTGGGGACTTCATCGATCCAGATCACGCCCTTCGGCAGTTGCCATTTAGCGATCTTTCCGGCCAAGTGCTCGAGGACCTCTTCCTCGGTGAGTTCTGCGCCCTCGACCTTGACTACACAAGCCAGCGGCGCCTCTCCCCACTTGGGATGAGCGACTCCGATGACCGCTGCCTCGGCGACTTTGGGGTGAGCCATCAGTTCGTTCTCCAGCTCAACCGAACTGATCCACTCGCCACCAGACTTGATGAGGTCTTTGGTGCGATCAACGAGGCGGATACGGCCACGTTCGTCGATCGTTGCAACATCACCGGTGCGCAGCCAGCCATCGCTGGTGAAGCTCTCACCTGACCGTTCGTCGTCGTAGTAGTCAGATGCAATCCAGTTGCCTCGGCATTGAAGTTCTCCGCTCGACTCGCCATCCCAGGGGACCGCATCGGTGGTATCAGGGGTGACAACTCGGCACTCCGCACCGAATACCACTCTGCCCACGCCGGTCCGAATGTCGGCCTGCTCCTCAAAGGAAAGCGCCTGTTGATCGCCGTCAAGATTGCAGACTGCGGCGAGCGGGCTCGTCTCGGTCATTCCCCAAGCCTGCGTAATAGCGAGGCCAAGCTGCTCCCGATACCCCTCCGACAACGACTTCGGGACTGCTGATCCGCCACAGGGAATCGAGCGCAGCGAGGATGTGTCCTTGCCTTCGAGCTCAGGCAAGACCGCCATCCAGATCGTGGGCACGCCAGCGGCCAGCGTGACCTTTTCATCGACAATCAGCTTGGCGATACTTGGACCAGAAAGATCAGCGCCCGGCATGATGATGCTCGCCCCAGTAGCTACCGCAGCGTGAGCGAGCCCCCAGGCATTGGCATGGAACATCGGCACAACGGGCAAGATGATGTCGCTCTCACATACACCGAGAGTATCGGCGGCCATCGCTGCCATCGTGTGCAAAAACGTCGACCGGTGAGTGGACACGACGCCTTTCGGGTTGCCGGTGGTACCGCTGGTGTAGCAAATACCGGCGGCGCGGTTCTCATCATCGATCTCGAACGCAACCGGCTCCGCGACAGCGAGCAACTCCTCGTAGTCGAGCAGTTCGTGACCGTTCAGGTCTTCGGGTATGTCGCCTCTGCCGTCATCCATCATTACGAGATGCTTGAGATTCTCAAACGTCGGGAGCAGCGGCGCCAGCAACGCGAGTAGCGACCGATCAACAAAGATCACCTCATCGTCGGCGTGATTGACGATGTATGTGAGTTGTTCTGGAAATAGCCGGAGGTTCAACGTATGCAGAACTCGACCCGTACACGGTGCCGCGAAATACAGCTCAAGGTGGCGCGCCGTATTCCAGGCAAATGTAGCGACTCGGCCATCAGCGGAGATTCCCAGCTGGTCGAGAACCCCACCCAGCTTGCGAGTGCGTTGCGCCCAGTCCGCGTAAGTAGTGTGTTCGAGACCGGTAGCCGTCGCGGTCAGAATCTCCTTGTGACCGAACAACCGCTCGGCACGCTCGAAGAGGTGCGGAATGGCGAGTGGAACGTTTTGCATTAGACCCTGCATGATCCAGAAGGTAGCTCACGACCCCACACGCTCGCCCAACCGGGTACTCTCATGGCCTCGTGAGTGACAGCGCCGCCATCGAAACGACCGACGAGCCCCACGTCCGCCCCGCATGGGCGCCGCTGACTCTTGTCGCATTCGTCGCGCTGGTGATCTGCAGCAACATCGCCAGCGGGGTCTGGGCGCGTTGGATCAACACCAACCCTGAGGGGCTACTGCTCCTCTCGTCACGCAACCGCTACCTGGCGCTCACTCTGGCGGCCGGAGTTTCGCTGTTCAGCTACGTCTTGATCGGGTTTCTGCGCATCGGCGCGGCCTTTGTTGTTTGTCACCTGATCGGACGCGCCTACCACGACGACGCGCTTGGCTGGTTCACCAAATACCTGGGTGTCACCCCAGAGGCCATCGACGGATTCAACCGAGGCTTCGCGAAAGCTGAATGGGCACTTATCCCGTTCTTTGCTGGCTCGAACATCGTCGCGGCCCTGAGTGGAGTCCACCGCACTCCGCCAGTAAAGCTGGTGGGGCTTCTATTCGTCGGTATTGCCGGGCGGCTGGTGCTGATGTGGTGGTTAGCGCGCACCTTCGAGGCCCAACTCGTCGACTTCCTCGAATGGCTCCAGCGCTATCAGTGGTGGGCCGTAGGTATCTCCGTTGCCTTTGTGCTGCTCATGAACCTGCGCAACTTCCGCGGCGCCTAGGCGGCACGGAGACCCTCGTTGGTCCAGCTGCGAGCTGCTACTGCAAGAAGGGATCGAGCGAGCGCGTGAGGCCCGAGATGTCGGCAATTTGTTTGCAAGCAAGTACTACGCCGGGCATGAAGCTTTCGCGGTCGTAGCTGTCTTGTCGAATGGTGAGGGTCTGGCCGGTGGCACCCAAGATCACTTCTTGGTGAGCGACCATGCCGCGCATGCGAACCGAATGCACCCG
>JAHRVJ010000138.1 GCA_019090765.1 Ilumatobacteraceae bacterium | reverse complement strand
TGGTGGGACGTGGTGTCCAGGGCGAGTGATCTGGGCTGGGTGCTTTCGAATATTGACCGGGTTGACTTGCTCCACCACTTGAAGTCGCTACCTGATCCCAATCGAAGAATGGCTGTCGCTGAAGCCGAAACGTTCCTTACCAGGCACTCAGTACTTCGATCGCCGGGTCCAGCGAATCTAGATCAGCTGAGGCACTGGCACTCCAACGGAATGGAGATTGGTAATCACACCTGGGACCACCCGTGCCTGGACCGCTGCGACCGTGCCGAACAACGACGGCAGATCAAAGAAACCGACGATTGGCTGCAAGCCTTCGGAGCCTTCGACACGACACGCCTTTTTGCGTATCCGAACGGAGACTGGACGGAGATCAGCGAGGGAACGCTCCGCGACCTGGGCTACGACCTGGCACTGTTGTTCGACCACCGCCTGTCTGCGATTGATGACTGCGATCCCCTTCGAGTTTCTCGATTGCGAATTGATTCTGATGCCAACATCTCCCGTCTGAGAGCCGTGGCATCAGGTGGTCACCCGACCGTGTTCGGTATCGCAAGTGGTCTATGAGTCGTCCATCGGGCGATCATCCATAGCATCCTCGGATGTCAGCTCAAGGTTCGGCGGAGGTCCCCGGAGCGCTCAACCCCGACAACTCAAGCGCTTCGCGATAGAAATCACTGTTGATCGCCAAGTTTGCGGGGGTGTCGAAATCGACGATCCGGCCATCTTGGACCACCATGATCCGGTCGCAAATCTCGAGAGTCGTCAGCCTATGAGCGACGATCAGCACCGCCATCTGATCGCGTAGTTCACGCAGTGTTTCCCCGAGGAGGTGCTCACTAAGGGCATCGAGCGCGCTGGTCGGCTCGTCGAGAATAATCAGTTGAGGGGATTCGACCAATGCGCGAGCTATCGACACCCGTTGCTGTTGGCCACCACTCAGTTGTCCTCCCCTTTCACCGACATCGCGATCAAGCCCATGCGGACCCTGCTCCATTTCGGTAAGCAAGTTCGCCCGACGAGCAGCGTCCCGCAAGTCGTCATCGGTGACCCAGTCGCGTAGGAAGCGAATATTGTCGCGGACGGTGCCCGACAGAAACCCCGGAGACTGTGGTACGAACGTGACTTGTCTCGACCAGTTTTCAGGATCGATGGCGCGCACATCAACACCATCGGCCAAGATCGACCCGGTAGTCGGATTCCTCAGTCCCAGCAACAGCTGAACCAGGGTTGACTTGCCGCTGCCAGAGGGCCCCACAATGCCAATGACCTCGTGACGTTTGATCTCGAAGTCGATGTCGAACAACACGGCCGACTCGTCCGCGTACGCAAAGCCAACACCGCGAGCCTGGATACTACGGAGCTCGTTGGTCTGAACAGTTCCAGCGGTGTGCTCGGCAAGCTCAAGCGCCGCAACCTTCTCAAGCAGTTCATCGGCTACCGGCCGACTAGCCGACATCGCACTGAGCGCGCTCTGCACTGCCTGGCCGTATGTCAGCGAGCGGAGAACAAGCAACATGACCGCTGCCAGCGCCGACACCTCATCGACGTTGATTTGTGACATGACGATGACCGCGCCAAGCAACGCCGCGTACGCCAACACCGAATAGATGGGCGTGGCTAGGCCCTGGAGGAACTGAAATCGAACGCTCTCCCGCCGACTCGTTTCAGTTAGAGCGTCGAGCTGTGAATCCGCCGTGTCCTCAACGTTGAACACCCGAAACTCGAGCGCGAGCGGCGAGTATTCACTAACTTTGTTGGCCAGCTCCATCCTCGCCGCATTGGCCCTCAACGATCTCCGGGAGATGGCCGCCCGCAGTGGGCGCAGCAGCGCTCCGAGCACCCCAATCGTTACGACGAGCGAGATGGCTCCGAGCGGGTCGAGCAGCAGCGCCAAAGCAAGCATCGCGATCAGGGTCGCGGAGCTGACGATGAACCAAGTTAGCGCCTTTAGATAGGTCGCAATATTCAGCGAGTAGGACGTCACGTAGTCCTGCAGCGCACCGGATGGTTCCTGATCTTGGGTCGCCCAGTCGGCACCAAAATATGCCCGCAACAGCCGTGATCGCGTATCGGCCACCATCTCGTTGGCCAGCCGCGCTGACTGTTGGTGTGCGATGACCGCCATGATCAGACGTAGGACGAGGGACCCCGCCGCGAAGTACAACGCCTCGGGTCGGTCGATGGCATAGTCACCAACCAGTTGTAACTCATCTTCCTCCTCGGTGATTGACGTAATGACCCTGACAATCATGACCAGGAAGAGCGCCTCAGAGATACCTCCAATAAACCCGGCTGCCGCAACTGCGGCCAGGCGCCATGATCGTTCGCGCATCAGTTGCGCGATTCGGGGCGCGTCCGGTAGCGGTTCGGCGGCGGTCGACGATTCGACCATCAGGAAACCATCATCTCCGCCGCCTGCATGGATACCGATCGCGCGCACTTGATCAAGCGACCCATATTAACGGGATCCGAACAGGCGAGTGCACCAAGACAACAAACCGCGGGCGCCGGTTTAGATCCCCCTCATGAAAGAGGGTGGAGTCAAAAGAGCTCGATATCGCCCAGGCTGAGCGCCCAATTCGCTAGCGGAGGAAAGCCTTGATCATTGACTGCTCGCCACGTGAGCGTCGGGCCACCGCCGGGAAGCCCGAGATATCCAGTGAGTAGGTTGCGGCGACCAATACGGATGGCGTAGCTACAGCCAGCTTCGCTGGCAGTCTTGGCCGCGAGCCGTTGAGCACCGTTCAGATCGCCGAATTCGGCAACGACAGCCAGCTCTTTGGCAGTTCCACGCATTCGCGCCCTAACGATCACTGCACTATCGCCATCGTCGACGACGCGATACCCAAGTAGCGGAGTGCCGAACCTCCAGGCCAGGTAGTCGGCATCGGTGTTGGTGGCAATCTCGCGAACGTCGGCTGGCAGCACAGAGCGGCCGGCAACGCCCTCGGCCGCGAGCCAGTCGAGCACTTGTGACCCAAGGTCTAACTCTGTCGACCAGCGATTGGCTGGCTCTCGCGAACACACCGCTTGAACGGCTCCGCCGGGCCCAGCAAATCTCACCGCAGCTGGGAGCTGGCCGACCTCGCGCCAGCCCATCTTGAGGTAGCCCGGAAGGCTCTGACTATTGGGGGTATTGAAAACGAAGTCAACGCCATCGGCATGCACTGCTTCGAGCCCGTGCATCGTCAACCGACGAAATAGACCTTGGCCCTGGTAGTCGGGATCCGTTGCGGTGTCGACCGCGCGAACGGCCCTGAGCACCTGACCCCCACGTAGAAACTCCCACCGCATCAGTGCCCTAAAGGCGACTACCCGATCATTGTCTGTGGCAACCCACATCGGCGACGGGCCGAACCGGTTGTGGTCGTGCTTCCAAGCAAACAGCTCCGGGTAACGCTGGTCACCATCGCTCCCAAGCGATCGACGAAGCAAGTTGATTATCGCATCCCGGTCCTCGGGCTGCGCTTCACGAATCTCTGTCTCGACGGCCACAGTCCGGCGTGGCCGCGTCGGTGCCGGAGCGGACTGGACTTCCGATGGAGAGGCAACTCGCTCGTAGGCGGCTTCGATCTCGCCCTCGGCGCGTGCCGCTCCGAATTCGGGCGCCCGGCCGAGGGAGGCTTTGCCAAGCTTGTTACACAATGACTCGTCGGTGACGACACGCTCGATCGCCACAGCTAACGCACCAGAGTCGCCAGGCGGAACAAGTAGCGCATCGATGCCGTCGGTTAGTTCCTCAGCCATACCACCGACATTGCTGGCGACAATCGGCAGGCCAAGAGCGAGCGCCTCCATCACAGCCACTGGGAGCCCCTCCCACTTCGACGCCAGCACGAATGCATCACAGGCCGCCATCACCCGAACTGCATCGGCGCGAAAACCCGTGAGTATCAGTCGGTTTCGGAGTCCAAGTTCGTGCGCGAGTGCTCGAATCTCTTCCTCTTGTGGACCTTGCCCCACTGCCACCACACGTACTGGCACATCTCGATCGGCCAGCAGCCGAATCGCTCCCAGCAAGTTCGGATAGTCCTTCTGAGGCCGGAAGTTGGCCACTGTCCCAACGACGAAATCGTCGACAGTAAGTCCGAGTTCTTCGCGGATCTCGCCACGATGCTGAACTTCGGCGCTCACTTGCTCAAGGTTGATGCCGTGGCGGAGCGTGACCGCGTGAGCAGCAGCGGGGCCGCTTAAGGAGTCGCGCACCTCATCGGTCACCGCAAAGGAAGCCGCGTCCCACCGGCTCGTAAGCCGATTCGCAAAGCGCGTCGGCAGCCGATGCGTCTCCCACCGGTTGTGCTCGGTGCTGATTAACGCGGGGCGGTTTGCGGCACGCATTGTGCGGGCGGCAATCCTCGCGACCGACCCTGGTAACGGTGAATGGATATGTACGACGTCAAAATTTCCAGAGCGAATTAGTCGTGCGAGGTTTATCGGCCACAGCGGGTCGCTGCGGCGCTTGCTCAGACAGTGAGTCTTTACGCCTGCCGACTCAAGTTCACCTGCCAAATGGTCCTTCCATGGCAAAACATAGGCGCACTCGATGTCGAATCGATCTTCAGCATGAACGCTTGCCGCGGCGACCAATAGCCGTTCGGCACCACCTGGCCCGAGACCCTTCACCACCCATAACACACGCATTCAGCGCAACTCTACCCAGGCGCCCCCGTAGGATCGCTCGCCATGCGAGTAGTCGTTACAGGTGGAGCAGGGTTTATCGGATCAAATCTCTGCCGCCGACTCATCGAATCTGAGGGTGTCGACTCAGTCAGCGTGATCGACGACCTTTCCAACGGCAGCCTTGCGAATCTTGATGGGGTCGACGTCACGTTCGTGCAGGGCACGATTCTCGATGATGAGGCCCTCGACCGTGCCTTCAAGGGCGCTGACGCAGTAGTTCATCTCGCCGCATTAGGAAGCGTTCCGCGCAGTGTGGCCAACCCGTTGGCGAGCCACGAGGCCAATGCGACCGGAACACTGATGGTGCTCGAAGCCGCACGCCGTCACGGCAATCTGCACACAATTGTCGCCAGCAGCTCCAGCGTGTACGGCTCAAATCCCGTGCTGCCCAAGCATGAGGATCTGGCGACCCGACCGCTATCGCCCTACGGCGGCAGCAAACTTGCCACCGAGGGGTACGCACTCGCTTGGGGGTCGAGCTACGACCTACCCGTGCTCGCATTTCGCTTCTTCAATGTCTTCGGCCCGATGCAACCCGCAGGCCACGTCTACGCCGCCGTTATCCCGGCCTTCGTCGACGCGGCCCTTCGTGGTGAACCTGTCACGGTCCACGGCGACGGCACTCAGAGCCGCGACTTCACCTATGTCGGCACCGTCTGTGCAGCAATCACCGAAGCGATCTCGAACAAGACCACCAGCGCCGAGCCAGTGAACTTGGCCTTCGGCAAACGCATCACGCTGCTCGAGACTCTCGAGACTCTCGAGACTCTCCTCGGCCATCCCATCGCCCGCAATCACATCGCCAATCGGGCTGGCGACGTGCCCCACAGCCAAGCCGACAATACTCGGCTACGCGCACTACTTCCCGACATCGAGCCCGAACCATTCACCAGCGGTTTGGAAGCAACGATTGCCTGGATGCGCGCCGAACAAGCCACACAGGCCTAGCGACGCAAGATCCGGGACAAGCGCCCGCCCGTCGGTGAGGTAGAGCTACTTACGACCGCGACGGCGAAGCTCGCGACGTTTGCTCATCGCGTCCTTGCGTGATGCTCCCCGCGCCGTGCTTTCACTCAGCGCGCTGTTGACAGCGTCTGAATTGAGTGCTTTGGCGAGCGAGCGAATCGTCGGGTACTTGAACATGTCGACCAGCGACACCGGCTTGCCAAGCGTTTCTGACAGCTTCGAGCTTGCCCGCACGACCAGCAACGAGTTGGCCCCGATGTCGAAAATGTTCGTCTCGACGCCAACCTCGTCTAGCGATAGCAGGCCAGCCCAGGTGTCGGCGATGGTTCGTTCGAGGTCGTTGTCAGCGGGAACCACGGCCTCCAGCGACTCGCTGCGCGCTCGGTCAGGTTCGGGCAATGCGTTGCGGTCGATTTTGCCGTTGGGTGTTCGCGGCAACGCATCGAGCACAACAATCACAGTTGGGACCATGAAGTCGGGCAGCACCGAGCGGAGGTGCTCGCGTAGTCGCGGAGCAAGTGAACCATCAGCTTGAGCGGCAGGAGCATTTGTCAGCGCTGACCAGTCGGTCGGAGCCGCAAGCGTCGGCGGAATACTGCGCGATGGTTGAGTCGTTGAACGAAGCACCAGGTCAAAGTGATCTTCTGCGTCCTCGCTCCACTCGATCGACGTTCTATACCCGGGTACCAGGTCAGCCAGTTCGGAGGGCTTGACCCCAGGAGCGAGGCCGTCGAGTGCCTGTCTGATTTCGGCCACTGTGCTGGGCCTATCGGCCTGGGCAAGCAATCGCGTTAGCTCAGCGGAACGCACGAGTCGATCGTTGCGAATCGCTGGCACCCGCACGATCGCCGGCTGTGCGTCAATCAACTCGACTACGCCGCTTCGAATGGAATCAACAGTTGTCCGGTCAACAGCCTCGCTGACTACCTCAACCACAGTGTCGCCAGCCGAGGCAGAGCTGGCACCGCTCGCATCGCCTCGGCGCAGTACTACGTCGTACCTGAATCGGCTCATCTCGTTGTCAAACGAATCGCCTCTGAGCTGCACATCGATCTCGGCCAGATCGGGAACTTCCTCACCAAGTGAGCGGAACAGATCTGGATCGATGACCAGCTCGTGGTCTTGAGCTTCACGCTGGTTGGAGCGGGCCGCCAAGTCCGCTGTGGTGGTGTCGGCAGAGGCCCGAGACAATTCGATATCAGCCGCGAAGAGCGGAGCCTGAGCCTTACTACGGAGGTCGCCGAGGAACAACGATCCGCCGGGCGCAAGCAACGTCATCGCTTGCCCGATCACATCAACGAGATAGTCGGCGCTTGGAAAGTACTGCGCGACCGAGTTGACAATGATCGTGTCGAAGCTGCCATCGACCAG
Source organism: Ilumatobacteraceae bacterium (assembly GCA_019090765.1). Taxonomy (GTDB): domain Bacteria; phylum Actinomycetota; class Acidimicrobiia; order Acidimicrobiales; family Ilumatobacteraceae; genus Sva-07. The sequence continues at coordinate 4,953 of JAHRVJ010000138.1, read as the reverse complement.
GGAAGCCAGGTCGTGCGCCTCACCGCAGATGAGTTCAACGTTGTCAATCGACCTCTCTTGGAGACGCTGACCAATGCGGTCGAGAGCATTTTGAGCGAGGTCGATTCCGACGTAGCCCTCAACGTCTGGAGCGATCCGGAAAAGCAACAGCCCGGTTCCGCAACCCACTTCAAGTACCCGCCGCGGCGAGAGCTGATTGATGCGCGCAACGGTTTGTGCAGTCCATTCACGCATTTCCTCGACCGGAATCGGGTCACCGCTATAGCTGTCGTTCCATCCCGCTGTGTCGAATTCAGGATCGGCCGTTTGGTCGGCGCCATACGTTTCGTTCCACAGGTCGCCCCAGTCGGTGGCGACTCCGTCGGCTCCGTCGGATTGGCCCACGACGTACGCCACCAGCTGCGGCGCACCGGTTGAGTCTGGGCGGGAGACCACAACGTTCTCGAAGACCCCGTCAGACTTTCCAATCGCCGTTTCGACTTCACCCAATTCGATTCGGTATCCGCGAATCTTGACTTGCTGATCAAGCCGCCCACCGAACTCGATTTCGCCGTCGTCGAGCAGACGTGCAAGGTCACCGGTGCGGTAGACACGCTCGCCGTTGGCGGCTGGCAGCGAAACAAACTTCTCGTCGGTCAGTTCTGGGCGATCCAGGTAGCCCCGAACGACCCCGTCGCCGCCAATCAAGAGTTCGCCAGCCACTCCGATGGGATTCTCTTGGAGGTTGCGATCAACAATGAAGATCTGAGTATTCGCAATTGGGTGCCCGATCGTGATTGGTCTCCCGGCCGCGATAATCGGGGACACGCTCGACCAGATTGTTGTCTCGGTCGGGCCGTACATATTCAGCAGGTCACCTCTGATCTGCGGTCGCACGCGATCGACCAGCGAAGCCGGTAGCGCCTCGCCACCAAACAGCAGCTTGTCGACTTTTGCGAGCGCCGCCATTCCTTCTGGGGTGGAAGCAATAGCAGCACCATGGGAGGGAGTGCACTGGAAATGGGTGACCCCATGACGTTCCATCTGATCGATGAGTCCGTACTGCTCGGTGGCAATTTCGGAGATCTCCAACGCCTCGCCAACATCGCCGTTGCTCGACTGCCGGAGGGTGTTGAGGTGAACGAGGCTTTCAAGGACCAGTTTTTCGTCGACTCCAAAGTCGATCAGGCAGGCCAGTTCGTCGACACCAAGGTTGGATAGCCGCGCCACGCTTTCGCGACAGCTGTCGGGCGTTCCAAATAGCCCAGCGCTGTGAAAATACCGCTCAAACGCGTGGTCCATGATCGCCGCGACGTCCTCCGCGGAGAGATCGGAAAGCTCTGGTTGGGGAGAATCATCGGCAACCAGTTCAGGCTTGGCGAAGCTCGTCAACTCCCATTGCATCTTGCTGACCAAGTCGGTTGAGGTACGCAGGTAGTGGAGGAACGGCTCACGAACGATCTCGCGCACCTCATCGATGTCTTGACCGACAAACGTGTGCAGCATGACACTGATGTGCCCGTTGCCAGGATGCCCAGCTTCGGTATACGCGGCCCGGTAGCGAGCAATGTTGTCGGCCAGTTCTTCTTCGCTCATCACCAGGAGATTGGTGAGCATGAAAGCCCCGAGCTTGCCAGCCATTTCGAAAGTCGCCGGGCTGCCGCCGGTGGTAATCCAAATCGGCGGCTCTGCCTGCACTGGTTTGGGGAACACGGAGACTTCGATATCGCGACCATCACCAGCTTTGGCCGATACGGATTCACCTCGCCACAGGCTCCGGATGGTCTCGATGCCGTCCATCATCACTTGCTTACGGTTGTCATAGTTGTCGGGAGCGAGCGCAAAGTCGTTGGCATGCCAGCCAGCGGCGAAGGACAGCCCGACGCGACCGTTCGACAAGTTGTCGACCATCGCCCAGTCTTCTGCGCATCGAATTGGATTGTGTAGCGCCAACACGACGCTGCCGGCACGGATCGAAATCTGTTCGGTGACCATGGCGATTGCCATGCTGGTGAGCGCCGGGTTGGGGTACAGCCCACCAAACTCGTGGAAGTGGCGTTCGGGGGTCCAGACTGCTGTGAAATCGTGCTGGTCGGCGAACTTGGCACCCTCGACTAGCAAGTTGTACGGATTCGACGAGCCAGTGTTTGCATCATCGGCGAAGTAGAACAAACTGAAGTCCATAGGTCGCGTTAGTTCATCCGAGCCACCGCCAACAGCAAATGACTCTTCTTCCTGAAGTACCAGTTTGAACCCGCGGGTCAAGCTCCAGAACAGCTCAAGCACCGAGATATCAAAAGAAATACTGGTGACCGCCAGCCAAACACCAGGGTCGTTCGAGCCGTCGTAACCGAGGCTGGCATCCATCGCAGCCAAGAAATTGACGACATTGCGCTGCTCGATTTGTACGCCCTTCGGGCGCCCGGTGGAACCCGAGGTGAAGATCACGTAGGCGAGATGATCACTGTCGAGGTCAGCGCGAGCTGGTCGATCAGCAGGGGCCGCTCCGATGTCGGCGATCGTGATTACGTCGGCGGCTCCTTCAGGAACCGCGGCTCTTCGGTCGGGATCGGTGATAACAACGGCGCAATTTGCGTCTTCGAGCATCATTTCGATACGCGTCGACGGGTAGTGCGGATCCATTGGCACGTATGCGCCACCAGCCTTCAAGATGCCAAGGAGTGCCACCATCATCTCAACAGATCGGTCCATGAAGACACCGACCAGCGAGTCTGGCCCAACGCCGAGGCCGACCAGATGCGCGGCGACCGTGTTCGCTCGCTCATCTAGCTCGCGGTACGTCAACTGATCGGCTCGGAAGACGAGTGCAGGAGCATCGGGTGTGCGGTCAACCTGCTGCTCAAACAGGTCAGCCACCGTTGCCGAATGCGGATAGTCGAGTTCGGTCGAGTTCCAAGTAGTGATCAGCTTCCGGTCGTGCTCGGTGAGTCGCGGTAGATCGGCCACTCGCCCTTCTGGCGTGGCGACCATGGCCGTGAGCAGCGCGACGAACAACTCGCGCACACGGGACATCGGCCCGGGCGCGAATCTGCGAAGGTCGTACGAAAGCTTGAAGTGGATTTGTGGGTCGGTGAATGCCAACAGGTTGAGCGGCGTATTGGTCTGATCGTGGAGATCAAAATCTCGATTCGCGAATGCCCCACCCAAGTTCGTCAGACGCGTTCCCTGATGCAACTCGTTAACGACCACGATCGTCTCGAACAGGGGGGCGCCAGGCGGCTGAATATCGGTTAACGCGGTGTGCTCGTGGGCGCGCTTGTCGACCTGCTGACGACGGATCTCAGCGAGCAGTTCAACAACAGTTCGTGAAGGGTCGATCGCAACGCGCACCGGCGGCGTGTTGATGAACAAACCCACGATGTTGTCACTGCCCGCCAACCCCGAACGTCGACATCCGCGAGTTGACCCGAACACCACATCTGGAGACCCGGAGTACGCGGACAGCAGTAAGGCCCAGGCTGCTTCGATCAGTACCGGCGGCCCAACTTTGTGCTGCGCAGCGAAAGCGTGGATCGCGTCACTCAAGTCCGTCGTCAGTTCGAAGCGGTCATGTCGATAGTCGCTTTGCTCTGGGATGACCGCTTCTTGAGGTTGCTCAAGTGCGGCCAGTTGGATGGGCTCGTCGTAGCCCGCGAGCAAGTCCGCAAAATAGGTCTTTGCAGCATCACGATCAGCCTCTAAGTGGTCTTGCAGCCAGGCAATGTGGTCGCGGTAGGCGAGGCGATCCTCTAGTGCAGCAGCGGTGCCACTAGCCGCTGCGTCGTAGGCGGTGAATGCCTCCTCGACTACCCACACAACGCTCGTGTCGAGCAGCGAATGGTGATACGTAAATACGAACTTGGCGAGGGCATCATCGAGCAAGAACAACGTGATTCGCCAGAGCGGTGCCTGATCGAGTTCGAAACCCAGCCGGCGGTCCGCGGCAAGGAATCGATCGAACGTGTCCTGCTGCTGGGGGGCCTCTACTCCACGCAAGTCCTGAACATCGAGCGCCACCGGCACCGAGTTGGCAACCTCTTGGATCGGTTCGTCAAGACCAGCCCAGCGATACCCGGTGCGCAAGATGTCATGACGGTCAGCAACCAGCTGCCACGCCTGTTCAAGACCCTTCGGGTCGATGGTTTCGCGCAGTTCCCCCACCATCTGTTCGATGTCGACACCGACATTGCTTCCCTCAAGCCAGTGAAACAGCATTCCCTGCTGTACCGGCGTCAGCGGGTAACTCTCAAGCACTGGCCTCATTTGACCGAAGATACCTCGTTACGATCTTTATTCAGTGCCATCTCTGGCAGTGCTTGAAGCTGCGTAACGACCTGACTCCGCCAACCAAGAAAGCACACATGACCAACGCCGAGGAACTCGAGGGCAGCATTGCGATAATCGGCATGTCCGGCCGATTTCCCGGCGCTGCGAACATCGAAGCTTTCTGGGACAATTTGCGCGCGGGGGTCGAGTCGATCACACCACTCTCCGAGCAGCAATTGCTCAATGCCGGTGAGTCTCTCGACAATATTCGTGACCCTGAGTACGTTCCCGCGGCGGCGATACTCGACGGAATCGATCAGTTCGATGCCGGGCTCTTCTCGATGAGCCCGATCGACGCGGCAGTGTTCGATCCACAGCATCGCGCGTTTCTCGAATGCGCCTTCGAGACCTTCGAACATGCCGGGTACGTCGGCGCGCGCGTCGACGGTGCCGTCGGCGTCTATGCCGCCTGCGGCGACAGCACATACATGTTCAACAATGTGTTGAGCAATCAACAGATCAAGCAGTCGGTCGGCGAGTGGCTAATCAGACACACCGGTAACGACACCAACTTCCTCGCGACGCGAGTGTCATACGAGTTCGACCTTCACGGCCCAGCAATGAGCGTGCAAACCGCCTGCAGCTCCACCCTCGTGGCCGTTCACCTAGCGTGCCAGAGCATCCTCAGCGGCGAGAGCGACATGGCCC
>JAHRVJ010000137.1 GCA_019090765.1 Ilumatobacteraceae bacterium | reverse complement strand
ACTTGAATCAAGAATTCGTCAAGATGCGGTCCCCGAGCATTTTGCTCCGGACTATTACTGGCGTGAACACAAGCCCAGCCACAGTTTCCCGTCCGCCATCGGTACTTCTGAGCAATGTTGAGCTCGGATTCATTTGTGGCGAAACTCACCCGAATTTCTCGACCAACGCGGCCAGTCAAGATGTCCACGGCGACTTTGATGCTGGCAGCGATGTTGACGAGATACTGCTTGACACTGCATCTCGGATCTCTGTCAAATTGCGCGTAATTCGCCGGCTGTCGTTAACTAGAGCTGACGCGCAGAGTGCAGTCGAGTATGTGATCGGCTGGTCGAACGGGCTGGGGGTCTGCTCGCCGGGCGCCATTGGTGTTTCTGCCATGCTGGCCGAACAGCTCGGGAAACACGATGAGCTGCAGCTAGCGACGACGCTGAATGCTGCGCGGTCAAGCTTTTCCGAGGACGATCTCTTGAATGGCGCGGCCGCGCTTGGCGCGGCCTGTTCTGTATTGCTCGCCGACCGGCTTGCTCTCGATGCCACCTCGGTGCACTTCGAAACGCACCAGATCTTGTGTGGCCCAGTTGCAGATCGTGGTCACGGGTCACGCAGCGTGTCGTAGACCAAAATTACTACACGGTTCCTTTACGAACCTGCGGGCCTGATTGAAAGAACTCCGGACGGTCGATCGCACAGCGCCCTCGTGCCTACAGAACGGGACGGGGCACTTCGATCGGTCACGTATTGGAGCCCACTCATGTCAGACGAAATGGACGATGTTCTCAACGAGTTCATCGTAGAGAGCTACGAGAGCCTCGACGACCTCGACCGAGAACTCGTCACGCTCGAGCAGAACGCCAATCCAGATTCCTTGGCTGGCGTGTTCCGAGCAGTTCACACGATCAAGGGCACGTCGGGCTTCTTTGGCTTTAACAAGCTTGAAGCTGTCACCCACGTCGGTGAGAATCTGCTGTCGAAGCTGCGCGACGGCGAGACCGAGGTCGATCGCCCGATTACGACAGCGCTGCTCTCGATGGTCGACGCCGTCCGCGACATGATCGACTCAATTCAGTCCGATGGCGTGGAGGGGACGGGCAATTATGACGCACTGATCTCGGAGCTGGAGCAGCTGGAGAGTGGTGAGGCGCCGACTGCAGACACTGATGCATCGGGTTCCATTGACGTCGATACTGCCGTCGATGCGACTGGCGATATTTCCGATGTCGTTGCCGAGGCCGATATTGCTGAGTCGACTGAGACCACCGACGTCGAGATTCTTGAGCCCGAAAGTCTTGCTGCCGATGCCGCTGAAACAGTCGACACCTCGCCGACCGCCGCAGCCACCGGGCACGTGGCCAGTGAGTCGATTCGAGTTGATGTCGGGCTGCTCGATGACCTAATGAACCTGGTCGGCGAGCTGGTCCTAGCCCGGAACCAGATAATTCAGTACACTGGTACCAATCCCGACGCAACGTTCTCCGCAACCACGCAGCGACTCAATCTGATTACCACGGAGCTGCAAGAGGGCGTAATGCGAACGCGGATGCAGCCGATCGAGAATGTGTGGAACAAGTTTCCTCGAATCGTCCGTGATCTCAGCATTGCCTGCGGCAAGCAAGCCGACTTGGCGATGGAAGGTAAGCACACCGAGCTCGACAAGACTTTGCTCGAAGCAATCAAAGATCCGCTGACCCACCTCGTCCGCAATTCGGTCGATCACGGCCTCGAAACTCCCGAAGCTCGTCTCGCGAAGGGTAAGCCAGCCGGAGGCACAGTCGCCTTGCGCGCCTTCCATGAAGGCGGCCAGGTGATCATCGAGATCAGCGATGACGGTGCCGGAATCGACCCCGCCCTGATCCGCCGAAAGGCAGTTGAAAAAGGTTTGCTGACAAAGGAAGAAGCGGCTGGCAGAAACGACAGAGAAATCATCAACGTGATCTTCCAGCCGGGCTTCTCAACGGCCGCCGAGGTGACCAACATCTCTGGGCGCGGCGTGGGAATGGACGTTGTCCGGACCAACATTGAGAGCATCGGCGGTTCTGTCGACATCGCCAGCACCCACGGGTTGGGCACCACAGTTCGAGTGAAGATCCCGCTCACCTTGGCGATCATTCCGGCATTGGTCGTCGCGTGTGATGAGGAACGATTCGCGATACCGCAGGTCAGCCTGCTCGAACTAGTGCGTATCGATGGCCACGATCCTCAATCGTCCATTGAGTATGTGCACGGTGCACCGGTGTACCGGCTCCGCGGTCGTCTGCTGCCGGTGGTGCATCTCCACGAGGTGTTCGGCAAGGCTCCGCCGGAGCACTCTGATGGCATCAACATTGTTGTACTCGAAGCCGACAATCGCGAGTTTGGATTAGTTGTCGACGAGATCAGTGACACCGCCGAAATCGTCGTCAAGCCATTAGGCCGTGTACTCAAGCAGGTCTCCGCCTTCGCTGGCGCCACGATCATGGGCGATGGCAGAGTCGCGCTGATCCTCGACGTGATGGGTATTGCCGAGCACATCGGCATGACATCTACTGGTGCGGGCAAGCAGCACGGCGTTGAGGACGGCGAGGCGAACGCCGCCGGTGATCTGCGCCGCTTGCTGATGTTCCGCCTCGGCGACAGGCGCCTCGCGCTGCTGTTGGAGATGGTCGCTCGTCTCGAAGAATTCTCCACGGAGCAGATTGAGGTGACATCGAATGGTCGTGTTGTCCAGTACCGCGACGAAATTCTCAACCTGGTATTCCTCAGCGAGGAGCTGGGCATCCCCTCAACTCGTCCCGAGGATGCGCCGGTACAGGTCGTTGTTTATACCGACGGTGGTCGCAGCGTCGGCGTCGTTGTCGATGACATCTTCGACATCGTCGAGCAACGGTTCGATATTCAGCACGGTTCGTCGGCAGCAGGAATGCTCGGCTCCGCTGTGATTCAAGATCGCGTTACGGACATTCTCGACATTGAAGGATTGCTCCGTTTAGCGCTCCCGGCACTCTTCGCGGAGGAAGCGGCATGAACAACGTTGACGATCCTCGATTCTGCACCTTCTATCTAGGGGACCTGTTCCTCGGTATCTCTGTTACTTGTGTCCAGGAAGTGATCCGCTACCAGGAGCGCACAAGGGTGCCGTTGGTATCAGATGTCATTCACGGGCTGATCAACCTACGGGGTGAGATTGTGACAACTGTCGATCTCCGTCATCGACTTGAGCTCGAACCGCGGCAGCCCGACGACCAAGAACCGATCAACGTAGTGGTGCGGCATGACGAAGGTGTCGTAAGCCTCCTCGTCGACGAGATCGGCGACGTGTTCGAAGTCGCCGACGAAGACTTTGAACCACTCCCACCAACTCTGAAGGGCGTCTACCGCGACTTTGTTCGAGGGATCTACAAGCTTGATCGCAAGCTGCTACTGATCCTCGACACCGACCGGCTACTCGATCTGCCCAACGTCTCCAATGTTCCGGGCCTCGAGCCCGCTGATACCCCGAATATTCCCCACGTAACCCCCATCACGGAAGTAGTGCCCTCATGACCATGACCGAAACCACCTTGTACGAGCGCCTGGGAGGCGCCGAGGCTATCGATGCTGTTTGTGAGGAGTTCTATCACCGCATCCTGGCTGACCGTTCGCTGTCGACGGTTTTCCAGGGGGTGAGCATGAAAGGCCAGTCGAAGATGCTCGCGGCCTTCGTCAGTCAAGCCGTTGGAGGCCCAGAGGTCTACAAGGGGCGCGACATCATCGGTGCTCACGCAAACGTTCCGATCACCAAGGCGCGGATGGACAAGGTCGTGGGAATCCTGGTTGATTCGATGGTCCACATCGGAGTCGAGCAGGACCTGATCGACGCGACGGCAGCGGTGGTAATACCGGTCGCGGACGCTCTTGTTGAGGCGGGGAAGAGGCCTGGGAATGCAAAGTCCAAGGCGACCCAATCAGCGGCACGATCCAAAGCTTCGCGCAAGGCAACATCCCCATCAAGAACTAAGAGCAAGCCAAGAACTGCAACACCAACCACCGAGAAGGAAGAAATCATGGAATCAGCCAACGGCCACATTTCGGCCCCAACAATCGATTCCGGCGCAAGCCCGCTGCTTGAAGAAGTATCGGGACTCCTCGGGATCCTCGAGAACCTCCAGGCAAACGTCATCGTTGCGGACATAGACCTCAACATCGTCTATGTCAACGAGGCGGGTCTCAAGACATTTAGGATGATTGAGCCAAATCTTGTTGATCACTTCGGTATCAGCGTGGACGAGCTACTAGGTGGGTCGATCCACCGCTTCCATAAGAACCCCGAGCGAGTCGAGGCACGCCTGGGGATGCGTCGAGACATGCCGATGGATGTCGATTTCCGATTCTCCGACCGGCTCGTCACAACGCGCATCAACGAAGTGACTGACGGCGCTGGCGATGCGATCGGGTACGTCGTGATATTCGACGATTCAACCGAAGAGCGGTTGCTCCAGGCAGACAGCAGAGGTCAACTCGAGGCGATCAACAAGTCGCAAGCGGTGATCTCGTTCAACCTCGACGGAACCATAATCGAGGCCAACCCCAACTTCTGTGCGACGCTCGGCTACTCAGCTGAGGAGCTCGTTGGAAAGCACCACCGCCTATTCGTCGACAATGAGTATGCCGCGACGCCTGAGTACGCGGAGTTCTGGGAGAAGCTCGGCCGCGGCGAATTCGACGGCGGCGAGTACAAGCGGATCGCAAAAGGCGGCAAGGAGATCTGGATTCAGGCCACCTACAACCCGATCATGAATGATGAGGGCGAGCCGTTCAAGGTTGTCAAGTACGCCACAGATATCACCGCCGACGTAGAGAGCAAGCAGCGCCTTGAAGGGGGCGTGAAAGTTGTGCTCGAAGCTGTCACAGCAGTGGCTGAGGGTGATCTCACTGTCGAAATCCCGATCACTGGTGACGACCCGATCGGCTTGATGGCCCAGGGAGTCGCGAAAACGGTCAGCGTTCTCAGTGAGAGCATCTCAGCGATCTCCAAGAACTCTGAGGCCCTTGCCGCGGCAGCCGAAGAACTCCAGGTGGTCTCCGAGCAGATGGGGGCCAATGCCGCGGAGACGTCGAGCCAGGTATCGCTGGTCAGCGAAGGTTCTGTCGAAGTCAGCCGCAACGTGGAGTCCGTATCGACTGGGGCAGAGGAGATGAGCGCTTCGATCAAGGAGATCGCGAAGAACGCCGCGGATGCGGCCAAGGTCGCCGAACAAGCGGTCGGGGCAGCGTCGACCACGAACGCGACAGTTGAGAAGCTGGGCGAGAGCTCGGCCGAAATCGGCCAAATCGTCAAGGTGATCACGGGCATCGCCCAGCAGACCAATCTCTTGGCGCTCAATGCCACGATCGAAGCTGCTCGAGCCGGCGAGGCCGGCAAGGGCTTTGCCGTGGTCGCCAACGAGGTCAAGGAGCTGGCGAAGGAGACCGCGAAGGCCACCGAGGACATCTCGCAGAAGATCGAGACCATCCAAGGTGATACTGGCCATTCGGTCTCAGCGATCGGCGAGATCGCGGAGATCATCAACCAGATCTCTGAGTTCCAGAACACGATTGCTTCAGCAGTCGAGGAACAAGCAGCGACGACGAGCGAGATTGCTCACTCGGTGAACGATGCCAGCCGCGGTTCGACTGAGATCACCTCGAACATGCAAGCAGTCGCGACTGCTGCTGAGAGCACGTCGTCGGGTGCCGCCGACAGCCAGCGAGCCGCGAGCGAACTCGCACAGATGGCTTCGGAGCTGCAGAGCCTTGTCGGTCAGTTCACCTACTGACCAACACTACGAAGCTGTCAGTTAGCCACGAGACCGTTAGCAAGAATGATGTCGACCCCCTTCCATGGTTCCCTCCGGGCGTGCAACATTGCCATTGTCGGTGTGACATTCACCGACGCAGACGTCGCCCCCGTGGTCCGGGCCCAACTCACGATGGGCCCGGACCGAGCAAGGGAGATCGAAGGCTGGTTCGTAGCCAACCATCCGAATACGGAGTGCGTTGTTGTTGCGACATGTAATCGAACCGAACTGGTACTCGCTTCACGTGACCAGCTTGATGAGATTCGCGCCGTGGGATTGTTCCATGATGCCCTCGCTACCCGGGCTGACGGAGCACGCGACTTGTTTGCTGCCAACGCCCAAGTTCGTGTCGGTGACGATGCGGTGGAGTACCTACTCCGAGTATCTTGCGGGCTTGAGTCGGCGCTTCTCGGCGACAGTGAGATTCTGGGCCAACTAAGGACCGCTTGGAACGCCTCGAGTGCCGCGGACCATGCCGGACAGATGTTGCGGCCGGTATTTCGTGACGCCTTCGCTGTTGGCAAACAAGCTCGATCCTCCACCTCGATCAGTGCGGGTGGCGCCGGTGTTGGCTCGGCAGTCGAACTGGCAGTACGCGGTCGAGACGGTCGGGTACTGGTTATCGGTACCGGGCAGGCCGGGCAAGCCGTGGCCCGCCGGCTCAGTGGCCGCCACGGCTCGATCACCGTTGCCAATCGGACGCTCAAAAAAGCGAGGCGACTGGCTCAGGAAGTGAACGGCGAGGCCATCGATCTAGCAAGTCTCGATGCGGCTCTGCTTGCCGCCGAGGTAGTTGTCTGCGCGACTTCGGGGTCAGCACCCTTGTTGACTGGCGAGCGCCTGCATCGGCTGCTGATCAATGCCCCGGAGTGGTCGCCGCTGATCGTTGACCTTGGTGCCCCTCCGGGGGTGGAAGCTGTCCCAGGGCTCGAAGTACTAACACTCGACAGTTTGCAGCATCGGACAGATGACGTAGCTGATCAGCGAACAGCGGCCGTTCCCGCAGTGGAGCAGCTGATCCAACGCACCATCGCCCGTCGACAGCTGCGCGAGAACTCAAAACGAAACCATCAACCCTTATCGGCCAGCGGGACCCACCCCCAAGGCGCCAACCCAGGAGAAGTAGTACTGTGCAAGTCCTAATAGTTGACGATTCCCGCGCGATGCGGATGATTCTCAAGAAAATGATGGGCGAGCTTGGCCACAAGGACATCGACGAAGCCGAGCATGGGCAAGCCGCTCTGGACCATCTCGAAGAGAAGATGCCAGATGTTGCGCTAGTCGATTGGAACATGCCGGTGATGGGTGGTGAGGAATTCATCTCGACCATACGTGGGCGCCGAGACTGTGATCAGATCAAGGTGCTCGTCGTTACCTCGGAGAGCAACCCGCGAGTGGTCTACCAAGCGCTGAAGGCCGGTGCCGACGAATATGCCATGAAGCCGCTGACGACAGAGGTCATCGGTGACAAGCTGGGAATGCTCGGGTTGGCATGAGCGATCCAATTCGTGTACTCGTCGTCGACGACTCGGTGGTGATTCGTAGATTGCTGTCGAACGTCATTGATGGCGACCCAGATCTCGAAGTCGTCGGGATCGCTCAGAACGGCGAGATCGCTCTGAAGCGCATCAAGCAACTCGAACCTGACATTGTCACGCTCGATATCGAAATGCCGGAGCTAGATGGGCTCGGTGCGCTTGAACAGCTCCGGGTAGATCACCCCAAGTTGCCGGTGGTTATGTTCAGCACGCTCACAGAACGCGGCGCCAGCGCGACTATGCGGGCGCTTGAACTCGGTGCATCTGACTATGTCACGAAGCCAGCCAATGTGGGCAGCGTGCAGGTCGCGATGGATCGAGTGCGAGCCGACCTCGTTCCAAAGTTGAAGGCGTTGTGCCGCCCTGCCTCGGTGTCGACCTTTGCACCGTTGGAACGTCCGGTGCAGACCTGTGCCCCTACTGGCGTGGTTGACGTCATCGCGATCGGTTCGTCAACGGGTGGACCCAATGCTCTCTCGGACGTGATCGCCGCCTTTCCGCAGGAGCTACCAGTGCCGGTCGTGATCGTGCAGCACATGCCGCCGTTGTTTACGAACTTTCTTGCCAAGCGTCTAGATGACAGCTGTGCGATATCGGTTCACGAGGGTGAGCCTGGCATGGTCTTGGAAGCGGGGCATGCCTACATCGCTCCGGGTGACTTTCATATGACTGTTCATCACAGCGCTTTCGGGGTGACGCTGGCAACGGACCAAGCCGAGCCCGAGCACTTCTGCCGGCCCGCGGTCGACGCGCTATTTCGATCTGTCGCCTCCGTATACGGCGGCAACGTTGTCGCCGCGATTCTCACAGGGATGGGCTCCGATGGGCGCGATGGCTGTGTTCCGCTGAAGGAAGCGGGCGCCCACATCATTGCTCAGAACGAGGCCACCAGCGTTGTCTGGGGAATGCCAGGTGCGGTTGTCTCGGCTGGCTTGGCCGATCAGGTCGAGCCTCTTCAAGACATCGGACCCGCCTTGGCTCGACGGGCACTTAGCAGGCAGTCGACTGCCGCGGGAAGTAGGAGCTGATTCCACATGGAAGTTACTGAACAGGATTTTGATTTCCTCCGGCGGCTGGTCTTTGATGACTCCGGAATTGTGCTTGAACCCGGGAAGGAGTACCTCATTGAGACGCGGCTTGCACCGATCTTGCGACGCGAGGAGATGGGGTCCTTCTCCGATCTGGTACGGGCGCTGCGGCCGCCAAGTGATATTCGTCTTCGCGATCTCGTGATCGACGCAATGACGACCAACGAAACGTCGTTCTTCCGTGACAGCCATCCTTGGGACGCGCTCCGAACGGGTATCTTGCCTGAGCTGATCGAGGCCCGTAAGGGAGTTCGAAGTCTCACGATTTGGTGCGCCGCATCGTCGAGCGGACAGGAACCGTACTCACTGGCGATGTTGCTCCATGAACATTTTCCCGAGGTCGCGAAGTCATGGTCAGTCCGCATCATCGGTACTGATCTGTCGCCGTCAATGGTTGAGAAATCGTCCAGCGGTCGATTCAGTCAGCTCGAAGTTAACCGTGGCCTCCCGGCACGGATGCTGATGACCTACTTCACCCGTGAAGGAACGGAATGGCAGATCAGCGATGACGTCCGCAAGATGGTGGATTTCCGGCTGGGCAACTTGGTTGAGCCGTCATCAGTTGCGCAAATTCCGCTCGTCGACGGGGTATTCGTCAGGAACGTGCTGATCTACTTCAACACTGAGACCCGAGCAGGGATCCTTTCTCGTGTCCACGGACGACTGCGAACTGACGGATTCCTCATGCTGGGATCGTCAGAAACAGCAGTTGGTACCGACAGCTCATATGAACGGGTGCGGTACGACAAAACTGCCGTGTTCCGCCCCGCGACCGCCACCAGCCGGACGCCAGCAAACACTCAGCTGACTCGTATCTAGAGGACGCACGTCGCGAGACCTGTAGTCAGCTCCTCCTGCATCTAGGGGTCTCGGCTCCGGAGGCCACCTATCGAGTTGCAATCGCCATCGCCCCTAGGACTCGCGTGGGAGGTGACCATCCACCGGGCGTGGTTTGCTGGTCGATGTCGACACGATGCACCTAGATAGCGGCTGCGACCTTCCGAAGATCCGACGCGAACTCCACTCTGCCTCGCCGTCACGATCATGATCGTGGTCAGACTCGTCGCGTGGCGAGATCGTTACACCGCTAGGTGACCGCCGATCTGCTCAAGTCCTTAGTGAACTCGGTGATGGTGATACCTGCAATTCGATCGGTTCATTATCCGGCGAGTCACCGAGACAAGGTGGCGGTCACACCCTGAACGGTCACGGCCTTCATCAGCTGCGATATTGCGAACCTTGTCGTTCAAGTAGCGCTTGGCCCCGTATCGGCTACCGCCCCGGCCGGCTACGCGGTTGCGAGAACGACAATTTCGACGCGACGGTTACGCGCTAACGCTTGAACATCTCCACCGAGGTCGATCGGGTGAGTGTCGGCATACCCCGAGGCGGCGAGGCGCTCGGCTGGGAAGTTTCGCTGCTCCACGAAGTATCGGAGTACAGATGTTGCCCGAGACGTTGAGAGTTCCCAATTCGACGGGAAGCGGGTGGTTGCGATCGGACGCGAATCTGTGTGGCCTTCGATAACGACCATGTTCGGCAGGTCGCGCAGCGAATCTGAGACAACATCAAGAATCTCGAAGCCTCCGGGTTGAACCGTGGCTTGCCCCTCGGCGAAGAGCACCTTGTCGGTGACGATGCTGACAACTAGACCCCGACCCTCGCGGCGAAACCCGACCGCGTCGGAAAGGCCCGTTCCCTCGGCGTGTAGTCGCACGATTCGTTCGACTTCGGTCAGCGGGTCGCCGAGCAACTCTCCGGTTGGCTCGATTGGTTCGAAGCCCTCTGGCGGAAGGTCTGACTCCTCGGGCGGAATGATGACGATGGGTTCGGGCGAGATTGATTCGTCAGCGGGGATCGTCGACTCGGGAGTTGGTCCGTCGGGGGGAGCATCGCTGCGAATGGGGGCCGGGCCTGCACCGTCAAGCACACTGCTCGATCCGCTGGTAAGCGGACCGGACCCGCCGCTGCCGAGCCCGAGGTCGAACGGTGAAGAGCCGCGCTGGATCTCGCTCCGGAACGAATCGGCGGCGACCTTGAGCTTCTCTTCGTCTTCACCGAGGGCGAAAAGCACTAGAAACAGTGCCATCAA
Organism: Ilumatobacteraceae bacterium; assembly: GCA_019090765.1. Lineage (GTDB taxonomy): Bacteria > Actinomycetota > Acidimicrobiia > Acidimicrobiales > Ilumatobacteraceae > Sva-07. The sequence continues at coordinate 1,419 of JAHRVJ010000137.1, read as the reverse complement.
CAGCGTCAAAATGTCGGCGTAGGGGATTACCCACGCCTCATGATTGACATGCTCTTCGTGCTCTTCCTCGTGATGGTTGCGCTTGGCGCCCCGAGACTCAGACACTGCTCTTCTCCTGCAGTGCCCTCGCCTCCGTCGGCGGGAGGTAGGTCAGCAGCGTCTCTTCGATGACTCTCGGATTCTGGCCACCTTGGAGTGCGAGCACCCCTTCCATCACCATTTCTCGGCCGGCAACTTCGTCGATGGACATGCGCTTGAGTTTGTTGGCCAACGGCAGCATGAGCCCATTGGCGAGGAATACACCCCAGAACGTCGCCACGAATGCGGCGGAGATGCCATGGCCGAGAAGCTCGGGCTGATCGAGGTGGCCGAGCGTGGCGATGAGCCCCATCACGGCACCGATGATGCCGAAGGTCGGGGCAAAGATTCCGAACGCTCCGCACCATTCGGCGGCGATCTTGTGGCGCGCCTTCAGTGTGCGGATTTCCGAGCGCATTACATCGGCGACCGCATCGGGATCGTTGCCGTCGATCGCTAGTTGCAGACCCTTCTTCATGAACGGATCGTCGAGCTCGGCGACATCGGATTCCAGCGAAAGCAAACCCTCTTGGCGGGCGCGGGTGGCCATATCGACAATGAGTGTGAGGCGGACGGCCGGGTCAATTTCTCCCTTTGGAAACATGGCGCGCATGATTGCGCTCATCACGTTGGTGGTTGCCTTCATGTCGAAGCTGGCCATCGTGGCGCCGATCGATCCGACGATGACAATTAGTAGAGCCGGGACGTTGGTGATCAGCAGGATGGGGCTGACTCCCTTGAAGAGGCCGCCGATGATTACTCCGACGAGGGCGACGAACAGGCCGATCGGTGTCGCCTTCATGATGTTTCTCCTGTCGCTTGGCCATTGGCCGAAAGAAGTTCGCCTGGCGGTACCTGGGAATCCCCTGACGGAAAGTCGTCGGCTCGTAGACGGTCGTCCACGGCGTTCGCTTGGAGCAGAGCCGCAATCGCAACGATCCGTGCTCGGTACTCGGTGATCCGCTGAATGATCAGCTCTGCTGGCTCGCTCACTAAGTACTCGGTGCCGTCAGTTAGACGAACGACGGTATCGACGTGAGTATCCACGCGCTCAAACAGGTCAGGGTTGAGGTAGAAGGTGTCTCCGTGGCGAAGTCTCGTAAGTTGGATCACTGTGGTCTCGACCTCATGTCGGATGTGAGATTGGATAGGCGCGGCGCGCACGAGAGAGACGGTCCGGACGTGAGTCAAACGCGCCAGGAGGACAGCTGACCCCCGTGCGTATCTGCCCAATCGCCGGACGGTTACCGTCGTGAACGACCGCGACGAGCTCTCCCGGCGGCTATGGCTGCTCCGCGAACAGATGGAGCAACTCGTCTGCGCGCTCGACATCCAGCAGTT
>JAHRVJ010000136.1 GCA_019090765.1 Ilumatobacteraceae bacterium | reverse complement strand
CGGCGCGAACAGGTCGCGCGAACTCTCATCGGAGGGGTTAGACGGTACGCAGGATGGCTGCGTCGCCTTGACCTCCACCGCCGCATAGCGCCACCGCACCGGTTCCGCCGCCGCGTCGCTTGAGTTCGTGAAGCACTGTGAGGGCCAGACGGTTTCCGCTCATGCCAATCGGGTGACCGAGCGCGACTGCCCCACCGTTGACGTTGACGATCTCGTCGCTGACACCGAGTTCGGCGATCGAGGCGATTCCAACTGCGGCGAAGGCCTCATTGATCTCGAACAGGTCGATGTCGCCGATCGCGACGCCAGCTTTTTCGGCGGCCTGCATAATTGCCCGACTGGGCTGATGGAGCAGGGAGGCGTTATCTGGTCCTGCGACCATTCCGTAGGAAACGAACTCGCCTAGCGGGTTGACACCGCGCTTTTCGGCTTCCGCTCGCGACATCATCACGACTGCGCTGGCGCCGTCGGAAAGCTGAGAAGCATTGCCGGCGGTAATCGCGCCTTCCTTGTCGAACGCCGGGCGCAGCTTGCCGAGGCTTTCCATCGAAGTGCTAGGACGCACGCCTTCATCGGCGTCGACGACGACCGGATCGCCTCGCCGCTGAGGAACCGATACCGCAACGATTTCGTCAGACAGTCGGCTGTTCTCGATTGCATCGGCGGCTCGCCTGTGGGAGTTCATCGCGAGAACGTCTTGCTCTTCGCGGCTCACTTTGCCGCTCGCGTATTGGTCTGTGCCGAGCCCCATTAGGCAATCATCGAACGCGCACCACAGGCCATCGGTGATGATGGCGTCGGAGAGTTCGGTGTTGCCATAGCGGAAGCCGCCACGGGCGCCCTGAGCGAGGTAGGGAGCATTGGTCATTGATTCCATCCCGCCTGCGACAACGATGTCGGCCTCGCCTGCCGCGATCATTTGGTTGGCGAGGTAGATCGAGTTGAGTCCCGACAGGCAAACCTTGTTGACGTTTATCGACGGCACGTTCATCGGGATCCCGGCTTTAACCGCAGCTTGGCGGCTCGGAACCTGACCTTGCCCGGCCATTAGTACCTGCCCCATGATCACGTGCTGCACCTCCTCTGGAGCAACTCCAGAACGTTCGAGAGCAGCCTTGATGGCGAAGCCCCCGAGGTCAGCGGCGGACAATGAAGCGAACGCTCCGCTCAACTTGCCGATCGGGGTGCGGGCGCCAGCGACGAGGTATGAACCAGAAGTAGTCATACCCGAAATGCTAGTTGCGGCAGGTCGACTGGGAACAATGAGAGCGCAGATGCTTCCAGATGGAGTCCATCAGAGCGGCGTTGGTCTTGGGGCAGGGGTTACTGGTCGGTAACGTCGTGTCATGGACCAGATACTTGGGGCGATTCAATCCGGTGCTAGCGGCGAGGAAATCGCCAACCTGCCAATTCCCGAAAGCTACCGAGCTTGCTTTGTTAAGCGTGACGAGGCAGAGATGTTCGAGGGTCTTGAATCTTCAGCGAAGGACCCACGCAAGTCGCTGCATATCGGCGAAGTCGCAACTCCTGAGTTGGCTCCCGACGAGGTGTACGTCGCGGTGATGGCGTCGAGCATCAACTTCAACACTGTGTGGTCGTCGATCTTCGAGCCGCTACCAACATTCGGGTTTCTTGACCGTCTCGCCCGCGAGAGCGAGTTGGCGAAACGCCACGCGTTGCCGTATCACGTTGTCGGCTCCGATGCGTCGGGCGTGGTGCTGCGTGTTGGGTCAGCAGTCCGTAACTGGTCTCCCGGTGATCGTGTCACGGTGCATTGCAACTATCTCGACGATCAAGACCCGAGCGCGCACAACGACTCAATGCTTGCGGCTAATCAGCGGATTTGGGGGTTCGAAACGAACTTCGGCGGTCTGGCCGATCTGTCGGTGGTGAAAGCCAATCAGTTGATGCCCAAGCCAGCACACCTGTCGTGGGAGGAAGCTGCGGTCAACGCCCTCACGAGTTCAACTTCATACCGCATGTTGGTGGGCGACAACGGCGCACGGATGAAGCAGGGTGACAGTGTGCTCATCTGGGGAGCGACCGGAGGTATCGGGGGGTACGCGGTGCAGTACGTGCTCAACGGTGGTGGTCACCCGATTGGTGTTGTGTCGTCTCCCGAACGCGCAGAGATGCTCAATCGAATGGGCTGCGAAGCTGTCATTGACCGTCGGGCCGAGGGGTACCAGTTCTGGTCCGATGAGAACACTCAGGACGAATCCGAGTGGCGTCGCTTCGGTAAGACGATTCGTGGTCTCAATGGTGGCGAAGACGTCGACATTGTCTTCGAACATCCGGGTCGTGCCACCATGGGAGCATCGATTTTCGCTGTGAAGCGTGCTGGCACCGTTGTCACCTGTGCCGCCACGTCCGGCTACATGGTCGAGTTCGACAATCGCCACTTCTGGATGAAGCTCAAGAGGCTCATCGGATCGCACTTCGCTAACTACGCCGAGGCTTACGCGGCCAACAAGCTGCTCGATCAGGGCCGGATCCAGCCGATGCTCACCGATACCTACGATCTTGAACATGTTGGCGATGCCGCGCTTGCGGTGCACCGTAATCAGGCCGAAGGAAAGCTTGGTGTGCTTTGCCTGTCCCCCGGCGAAGGGCTTGGGATCGACGACCCGGAGAAGCGTGAACGCATCGGCGAAGACAAGATCACGATCTTTCGGTCCTAGGCGACCTCGCAGCACTTCGATTGGTCGGCGGGAATGAGCGAGATCGCGGCTGTTCTGTGGGATATGGATGGGACGCTTGTTGATACTGAGCCGTACTGGATCGAGTGCGAGTTCGCATTGGT
>JAHRVJ010000135.1 GCA_019090765.1 Ilumatobacteraceae bacterium | reverse complement strand
GGCGCCGAAGCAGTGACGTGTATCAACACGCTGTTGGGGTTGGCATACGATCGTGAGACTCTTTCGCCGGTGCTCGGAGCCGGCGGCGGTGGATTGTCTGGACGTGCGATCCACCCTGTCGCAGTGCGGGCAGTGCACGACCTCCATCTAGCGCTTCCCGAGATGCCGATAGTTGGAGTTGGCGGTGTCGCGTCAGGGTGGGATGCCGCAGAGTTGCTGCTGGCTGGAGCCTCAGCTGTACAGGTCGGTACAGCCACTTTCGCCGATCCCGCTGCTCCCGCCACCGTGCAAACCGAACTCCTCGAATGGGTCGCTAGTAATGGTATTCACCGCGTGGCCGATGTCACTGCGCTAGCTTGACGGGATGGCTACACCTCCTCAGTTGACCCCCGAGCAGCGAGCAGCTGCCCTGGTGAAAGCGGCCGAAGCTCGAACGGCCCGAGCGGAGATCAAAGCTCGTCTCAAGATGGGCACGATGACTCTCGCCGAGGCGCTTGCATCCGACGATGGCAATGTTGGCAAGCTCAAGGTCGTCTCGATGCTCGAGTCACTGCCAGGCGTCGGAAAGGTCAAGGCGCGCCGCATCATGGAAGACATTTCAATCGCCCAGAACCGGCGGGTGCAGGGCCTCGGAACCAAGCAGAAAACCCAACTGCTCGACCTCCTCGGCAAATAGCCGCGACTCGACGGGCTGCTGTTTCTTGATCGTTGTTGTCTCTGGCCCGGGTGGTGTCGGTAAGGGGACCATTGTTGCTGCACTGATTGAGAGCGACCCGCAGTTGTGGCTTAGTCGTTCTTGGACAACCCGTGAGCGGCGGCCCTCAGAGCCCGCCGATAGTTACGTGTTCGTTGATACCGCCGCCTTCGAGAAGCGAATTGCTGATGGAGGCTTCATCGAATGGACCGAATTCCTGGGCAACTACTACGGAAGCCCGACTCCCGAACCTCATAGTGGTCACGACACGGTCTTTGAGATAGAGGTTGACGGTGCTCAGCAGGTGAAGCAGGCGCACCCAGACGCGATGCTGCTCTTCATCCTGCCGCCATCGCGAGCCGAGCAGGAGCGCCGATTGCGCGGACGTGGCGACCCAGGTGACAAGGTGATGGCTCGATTGAAAAAGGCCGAAGTGGAAGAACCGATCGGGCGGCAGCTCGCAGATCATGTCGTCGTCAATGACCAACTTGATGAAACGGTGGCTGAAATGCTGGAAATCATCACTGCTGCTCGCGGCCGGACAGTCAAGTAGCCCCGGTAAGCTGGTTTCTTATGGCTCTCGACCACGACACGATGATCAATCCACCGATCGAGGGGCTCCTCGCTACGGTTGATTCCAAGTTCTCTTTGGTCACGCTCGCGGCTCGACGAGCCCGGAACATCAACTCGTACTTCAATCAGTTGGGTGACGGCCTTGGCCACATGATCCCACCGCAGGTTTCTTCGGTGGCTCGCAAGCCGCTGTCGATCTCTTTCGAGGAGATCTCCGAAGGCAAGATCATTTGGACCGAAGCTCCCGAAGAGGAGCCAGAGTTGGAAGTCGACGCCGAAGCTGAGGCGCAGGCCGCAGCAGACGCGGCGTCCGCCGACGACGCCTGACCCGCTGGTCGCAACAGCTAAGGCGCTGTTGGCGACCGGCGAGCGTAAGGAGCAGAGATTAACCGATGCTTGAGGGCAAACGAATTGTGCTCGGCGTCACCGGGGGAATTGCTGCCTACAAGGCAGTTGACGTTTGCCGACGGCTGGTCGACGCTGGCGCACACGTTGTGCCGATCATGACGGCCGGGGCTGAACATTTCATGGGCCGAACCACGCTTAGCGCGCTGGCCTCTGAGCCCGTCCAAACCGAACTTTGGGATAACCCGACTACCCCGATCCCGCATACTCAAATTGGTCAAGGCGCCGACCTAATCTTGGTCGCCCCAGCGACGGCACGCCTGATTGCCGCGTATCGCATGGGTTTAAGTACCGACCTGCTGACTAACACCTTGATTGCAACGCGTGCGCCAGTTGTCGTCTGCCCAGCGATGCACACTGAGATGTGGGAGCACCCGAGCGTGGTCGACAACATCGACACCCTTCGCGAACGCGGAGTACACATTGTGGGACCCGCAGTAGGGCACCTAGCTGGCGGCGACGTCGGTGCAGGTCGTTTGGCTGACCCCGAAGCAATCGTGTCGGCTGTTGTCGACATCCTGGGTCCGCACGACATGGCAGGGGTATCGGTCGTCGTATCCGCAGGTGGAACGCGCGAGCCCATCGATGCGGTCAGGGTGATTGCCAATCGCAGCTCTGGCAAACAGGGATACGCAGTCGCTGCCGAAGGGGTGGCGCGAGGTGCGGCGGTCACCCTGGTATCCACAGTCTCGCTGCCGACACCCGCAGGTGTGCAACTGGTCCAAGTAGAAACCGCAGCAGAAATGCAGGCTGCGATGAATCAGGCGGCCGGTGATCACGACGTGGTGGTAATGGCTGCCGCAGTGGCCGATTTCCGGCCGGTTGACCCGCCAGCGGGAAAGATGAAGAAACGCGATGGCGTGCCGGAGATCGTGCTCGAACCAACACCCGATATTTTGGCGCAGCTTGGTGCCACGAAGCGCTCCGGACAGCTACTAGTTGGGTTCGCCGCTGAAACAGCTGATCTTCGTGCTAACGCGGCTAAGAAGCTGACAGCCAAGAGCCTCGATCTGATCGTGGCGAATGATGTCAGCGCGGCGAGCGTTGGCTTCGCACACGACACGAATGCGGTTACGCTGTTACGACCCGACGCGGAGCCTGTCGAGATCGACCTCGCGAACAAGCGAGATGTCGCTCGGGCCATCATCGACACCATCGTTGCCATACGTACCCGACACTGACAGGAACCCGGACGCACCACATGACCACATATACGTTCACCTCTGAAAGCGTTACGGAGGGCCATCCCGACAAGATGGCCGATCAGGTTTCCGATGCGGTACTTGACGCGATCCTTACAGAGGATCCCGACGGCCGCGTCGCCTGCGAGACGCTCCTGACAACAGGGCTTTGTGTTATCGCCGGTGAAATCACGACATCGGCCTACGTCGATATCCCCAAAATTGCTCGTGAGACCATCAACGGCATTGGGTACGACAACGCACTGTTTGGCTTCGACGGAAATACCTGCGGCGTCATCGTGTCGATCGACGAGCAGAGCCCCGACATCGCGAAGGGTGTCGACGCCAGTGAAGAGACCCGCAGTGGCCGCTCTGGGGAGGATGATCTCCACCTCCAAGGCGCTGGCGACCAGGGAATGATGTTCGGTTACGCCTGTACCGAAACCGACGATTTGATGCCGCTTCCGATTTGGACCGCGCACCGTTTGGCGCAGCGCCTGGCTGACGTTCGCAAATCGGGCCAGGTGCCATACCTCCGCCCCGACGGCAAGACCCAGGTCACTTACGAGTACCACAACGGTTGGCCGGTCGCACTCAAGGCTGTGCTGATCAGCACGCAACACCAAGATGGCGTCGATCGGGACACGGTGATCAGGCCAGATCTCATTGACCAGGTAATTCGTCCGATCGTTCCTGAGAAGTTCGCTGACGACGATTTCGATATCTTTGTCAACCCAACTGGTCAGTTCGTCCGTGGCGGTCCCTTCGCCGATGCTGGGCTTACGGGCCGCAAGATCATCGTCGACACTTACGGCGGCATGGGCCGTCATGGTGGTGGCGCGTTCTCGGGTAAGGACCCCAGCAAGGTCGACCGTTCGGCCGCATACGCTGGCCGCTGGGTCGCGAAGCATGTCGTAGCCAGCGGTGCCGCTGAGCGCTGTGAGGTTCAACTCGCTTACGCCATCGGTATGGCGCAACCGGTGAGCATCCTCGTGGAGACATTTGGTACCGCCCAGGTCGATCCGAGCAAGCTTGAAGCTGCCGTAAGGGCGACCTTCGACCTTCGTCCGGCGGCCCTGGTACGTGACCTCAATCTCAAGCGTCCGATCTACTCCAAGACTGCGGCCTATGGCCATTTCGGTCGAGCTGACTTCCCTTGGGAAGACGTCAGCCGTCTAGCGGAGTTCAAGGCTGCTGCCGGGCTCTGATTGCCCAACATTGCCCGCGTCCTCCCGAACGTAACGGGGCTGGACAAGAGTTTTGATTACCTGATCCCCGACGACCTGGCCGAGCGAGTCGATATCGGCACGGTGGTCAGAGTTGAGCTACACGGTCGCCGAATCGGCGGCTGGGTGGTGCAGATCCTTGATCATGCGGCGCCGGGCGTCGCTCCGGAGTCTCTCAAACCGATCGCGAAGGTCAGTGGGTGCGGCCCCGACAGGTCGCTTGTCGAACTGGCGGAATGGGCCTCGGTTCGGTGGGCAGCGCGTCGGATTCGTCCGTTCCTTGTCGCCGCCTCGCCGGAGCGGGCAATCAAGGTACTCCCGTCGGTTCGCGTGACGAAGGGTGCCTCTGGGCCCCGTTCGCCAGCGACAGAGCGGCTGTTGGAGGACGGTGGAGGTGTGCTTCGGCTCCCACCTCGGGCCGATGTAATGCCGTCGATTCTAGCGGCCGCGGCCCTCGGGCCCTGCCTTGTCGTGGTGCCCGAACAAGCTGACGCGGCGATGTTGGCGACGCGGCTTGGGCGAGCTGGGCTATCGACGGCACTGATGCCGCGCAGCTGGGCTGCCGGGGCCGGGGGAGTAGATGTGGTGATCGGCAGCCGCTCAGCGGCGTGGGCGCCCTGTGCCGGGATGCGCTCGGCGCTGGTGATCGACGAACACGATGAATCTCTGCAAGAGCAACGCGCCCCTACGTGGCATGCCCGCGATGTCGTCGTCGAGCGGTGTCGGCGGGCAGGAGTGCCCTTTGTATTGGTCTCGCCGGCCCCCACGCTCGTAGCGGTCGAGGAGTATGCGTCGGAGAACAAGACCCACCCTGGCGTAGTGCACCCTCAACCTGATCGCGAGCGGGCCGGTTGGCCGCGGGTGGTGGTAATCGACCGTACAGATGAGGATCCGTGGAAACGTTCACTGCTCACGTCGCCGTTGATCGAGCGGATTCGGAACCCGGAGCTGACTGTGATCTGTGTGAGCAACATCACTGGCCGGGCGCGGGTGTTGGCATGTCGATCGTGCCGAGCGCTGATCCGCTGCGAACAGTGCGACGCCGCGGT
>JAHRVJ010000134.1 GCA_019090765.1 Ilumatobacteraceae bacterium | reverse complement strand
GACCGCGTTCCGCACCGAGACGCACAAGCTCCCCAACACCGGACTTGTCGATCGTGTCGAACGGATTCCGCTTCAACAATCCCTGCTCGAGATACTGGGGCATCATCTGGCTCTCAACGTCGTCACGGCTGAAACCAAAGGTGAGTTGGGTTAGGTCGTTCGTGCCGAAGCTGAAAAAGTCGGCAACCTCCGCGATCTCATCGGCCCGGATCGCCGCCCGCGGAGTCTCAATCATCGTGCCGATGGTGATCTTCGGCTTGCGCTTCATCCCCTTCAGGGCAGAATCGATTTCGGCCTGGACCCAGCTGCGAGCGAGTGCCATCTCCTCGCGGTTGACGGTGAGCGGAATCATCACCTCGACGATCGGCTTCTTGCCCTTCTCACGGAGCTTCGCCGCGGCGGCAAGTAGTGCACGGGCTTGCATCGCGTAAAGGCCCGGCTTGATAACGCCAAGCCTCACCCCACGGGTGCCGATCATCGGATTGTGCTCGGCCCAATGCTCAGCTGCCTCAAGGAGGCTCTGCTCCTTCTTGTTGAGCCCCCTCTTGGCTTCCTTAATGCGGAGCTCTTCAACCGACGGGAGGAATTCGTGTAGTGGCGGGTCGAGTAGGCGAATCGTCACCGGAAGCCCGTCCATCGCATCGAGAATCTCCATGAAGTCCGTTTCCTGGACAGCACGGAGCTTCTCCAGCGCGGCGGCTTCCTGTTTGGGGGTGGAAGCCAGGATCATCGCCCGCACCACAGGTAGCCGGTCGGGGGCGAGAAACATGTGCTCTGTGCGGCAGAGACCGATGCCCTCGGCGCCGAGCTCGCGCGCATTCACCGCGTCCTCGCCGGTGTCGGCATTGGCACGCACGCCCAGTTTGCCCTTACGCACGGTGTCGGCCCACTTCAGAATCGTGTGAAACTCAGGCGGCGGTTCGGCGGTACGCAGCTTCATTGCGCCAACGATCACATCGCCCGAGGTGCCATCGAGGGAGATCACATCGCCCTGCTTTACAGCCACGTCGCCAACGCTGAAGGTCTCACCTTCGATTCGAACCGCATCGGCGCCGACGATCGCCGGAGTTCCCCAGCCGCGGGCGACGACCGCAGCGTGACTTACAAGGCCTCCGCGGGCGGTGAGAATGCCCTCTGAGGCCATCATGCCGTGGATGTCGTCGGGGCTCGTTTCGTTGCGAACGAGAATGACCTTTTCGCCGCGTTTGGACGCCTCCTCCGCGTCGTCGGCGGTGAAGTACACCGCACCAACTGCGGCTCCTGGCGATGCGGCGAGACCTGTGGTTAGCGCTTTGCCGGTCCCGTCGAACTGCGGATGCAGCACCGCGTCAAGATGGTCGGCAGTTACGCGAGTGATGGCCTCCTTACGACTGATCTTCCAACGTTGGACTCCGTGACCCGTGCCTTTGGTCATGTCGACGGCCATCTTCAACGCGGCCGCACCAGTCCGCTTACCGACGCGGGTTTGCAGCATCCACAGCCGACCCTGCTCGATGGTGAATTCGGTGTCGCACATGTCGGTGTAGTGGCGCTCGAGGCGCTCAAATATCCCGTACAAATCGGCATGAATCTCAGGGAAGTGCTTCTTCATGTGGTCGAGGTCTTCGGTGTTGCGAATGCCCGCCACAACGTCTTCGCCCTGAGCGTTAACAAGGAAGTCGCCGTACGGCTCCTTATCGCCAGTTGAAGCGTTGCGAGTAAAGCCAACGCCCGTGCCCGAATTGTCGTCACGATTGCCAAACACCATGGCCTGCACATTGACGGCAGTGCCAAGATCATGGTCAATCTTTTCACGAACCCGATAGGCGACTGCCCGCGCTCCATTCCAGCTTGCGAAGACCGCCTCGACGGCACCCCTCAGTTGCTGCCGCGGCTTCTGGGGGAACGGCTTTCCGGTCGCCTTCTTGATTGCTTCTTTGTATTGCTCACAGAGATCGCGTAGCGCATCGGCGGGTATCTCGTGGTCGAAGCCCACGCCCGCACCTGCCCTCGCCGCGTCAAGAGCCGCATCGAAAGGCTCACCATCGACACCTAGCACGATTCGGCCGTACATCGCAATGAACCGTCGATACGAGTCATACGCGAACCGTTCGTCGGAAGTTACGTGAGCCAATCCCACGACACTCTTGTCATTGAGGCCCAGATTCAGGACCGTGTCCATCATGCCCGGCATCGAAACCTTGGCACCGGACCGCACGCTCACTAGGAGTGGGTCGAAAGGATCGCCGAGCTTGCGGGCCATGGCGGTCTCGAGTTTGAAGACGTGCTTGGCGATCTCCTCATCGAGATCCTCGGGCCAACCGTCGTGGATATAGCTCCGACACGCGTCGGTGGAGATCGTAAAGCCGGGCGGAACAGGCAGTTTCAAGACGCTGGTCATCTCAGCGAGGTTGGCGCCTTTACCACCCAGTAAGTCCTTGTACTCCATTGGAGGACGACGGTGCTTGTGATCGAAGGCATAAACGTAGGGCACGAGGTCATTGTAGATGCTGGTTCGCTGCAGCCGAATTCCCGATCGCGGTCGCGCAACGCGATGCGCCCCACCGTTCACATATCCGTCGTATCCTCGATGACAATGTTCCGGCTGCTCGGGTTCCCTGTCCATGTCCGACCTGGGTTCGTCATGTTTATGGTCCTGATCGTCGTGCTGTACGGCGACGAGTTCGGCATCTGGCTAGCGGGTTCGTTGGCGGCGTTCACACTGCTCCACGAACTCGGACATGCCGTGGCGGCTCGGCGCACCGGCGCCAAAGCAGAAATCTCCCTCAACTTCCTCGCGGGATATGCCTCCTACGTACCGATTCGACAATTATCGCGGGCCGAACAGGCCTGGATCTCGTTTGCCGG
>JAHRVJ010000133.1 GCA_019090765.1 Ilumatobacteraceae bacterium | reverse complement strand
CACCGAAATCGGCAATGCGGAATGGCTCCGCGGTTGGCCCGCTGAGCATCCCAGGATGGAACCACAGGTCGCCGTCCACATGAACGACGAAGAGATCCTCAGACCCGACGTCGATCTCGCCAGCAGGGACCGTCACCGAGCCTTCGAAGGTCTCAGGGTCAGTCGCCACAGAGATCGGCGTCGTGGACGATGCCACCGTCGACGTCGACGGCGAAGAAGTCGGACTGGTAGTGGCATTGGAACTGGTCGTGTCGAGTGTGAGCACCGGCTCATCACTCGTCGAGCTGCTCGTTGCCATCGTCGACTCAGAGGTTTCCGTCGATTCCTGGCCGTCTGCGCCGCATCCAACGACCAGCACGATCACCAAGCCGGTCGTCGGCAGAATGCGTCCCTTCTTGACCGCCCTCATCTCCGGGAACGGTACCCAGCAATCTCAAGAGAAAGGGGTTTGCAGCGGGACTGAGTGGCCCCTTCAGCGTGGGGGTTGGGGAGCGGGCTGCTCGGCCGCGAAGCCGGCCCGATGGATCTCTCCCCATTCTGGTTCGCGATTGCCGAACGCGTCAGCGAGACCTTGAAGACGCCACCATGCATGAAGTTGGCGGTAGCCGAGGTTCTCTAGGAGGCAAGCTGCGACGCTGCGGAGGAGGTCGGGCCAGCTTCGATACTTGTGATAGATCACTTCTTCGACCAACAGTGCGCTAAGCGAAACGGCAATCCCGAACCCGATTGCCACCACTGCGAAAAGGATCGCGAAGTCGATCGACACCACACCTAGGGCGAGGCCCAGGATCACTGCTGCAACTCCGACTAGCTCGACCACTGCCCCAAGTAGCTCGAACAACAAATAATACGGCATGGCGACGATGCCGACCCGGCCGTACCGAGGGTTCCCGATCACCCGCCGATGTTTCGACATCACCTGGAATAGGCCATGCGACCACCTGCGCCGTTGGCGCGCCAGATCTGCGCGTGAGCTGGGTACCTCGGTCCAGCAGACCGAGTCGGGAACGAACACGATGCGGTAGTCGTCGCCCCGTTCAATCGCTCGGCGGTGCAGCGCAATCGTGGCGTCGGCATCTTCGGCGAGCGAGTCGGTGTCGAAGCCACCGATGTCGATAAGTGCGTCGCGGCGGTACAGCCCGAACGCGCCAGAAATGATCAACAGCCCACCGAAACCTGACCAGCCAGAGCGCCCAAGTAGGAATGACCTGAGGTACTCGAGGACCTGGATCCGTGCCAACCAGCCCCGCGGAAGTTGAGGTTCTCCGATCTGTCCCCGGTACACCGGCGAACCGTTGATCGCGCGTATTGACCCTCCCGTTGCGATCACCCGGTCCGGGTCGTCTACGAACGGCTTCACAACGCGTAGCAGAGCGTCAGCTTCGAGGATCGAATCGGCGTCGACGCAGCACACGAGAGGGTATTGGGCCACGTTCAACCCGGCATTGATCGCATCGGACCGCTTCTGCACGTTCACTTTGCGGACCACGACCAATGGATCATCAGTCGTCGAGGCGTGCATTGACCGCATCGCCCCGAGTGTGCGTACACCGGGGTCAGCCGCAGGTGCGACCTCGGCAAGATCGAACTCGGCGCTTAGCCGCTCGAAGGTCCTGTCTGAGGACCCGTCATCGACGACGATGACTTCGAACTCCGGGTAACGGAGACCGAGCGCGGCCCGCACGCTCTCGACCACGCAGGCCTCTTCGTTGTAGGCAGCCATGACCACCGAGACCGCCGGGGTCGCGGGGTTAGCAAAGATGTCGTCGTAATTGCTCGTGGGGCCCCGACGAAGGGAATGCCCAGCCTGCCTCGCAGCGGCCAATACCAGCATCAGGTAGCTCGTGTTGAGTACCAGGAAGTAGAAAAGAACGAGCCAATCGAGTGCGGAAAGCAGGTCGATGGCAAACTCTTTCACGACAAGTTGTTCCCTTGTGGAGTGCGTGATTGTGTCACGGTAGATGCGACTCCGTCGCGAGTCTCATCGGACATCTCGCTAGGTACGGAGTCCGACGTCCGTCGGTCCTCTGAGTCGAGAGATTCATGGTTCGAATGTTGAGCTCGTCGAGCTCCCATTTCGCTCAAGGCATCAGCAGCGGCCGATGAGAGCCGGTAGCTCCGCATCAATGACTGCTCCAGCACCGGAATTGCCGAACGCTCACCGATTTGGCCTAGCGAGGTGATCAGGGCGCGAGCGTAATCTTCATCAAACGTCAATGAGGGCACGACTAGCTCATGTTGCAGCCGTCTGATCAAGGTCGGCGTGGCCGTCGGGACTCCAAGCCGACCGAGCGCTCGAACGGCACTGATCCGCGTGGTGTGGTTTTCGTCTGTCAGCAGGTCTTCGATCGTTGGGACGGCAGCGATCAATCCGAGTGCGCCAGTGGTGTCGGCGGCGACCGCGCGCACGCGTGGTGAATCGCTGGCGAGTGCGATGGTTAGTTCGTCTGCTCCCGCCGAGCCGATCCTGAGCAACGCCATCGAAACTGTATGTGCCGACACGCGTTTGAGGTCGAGCGCGACTAGCAAAGGTGGCACGGACAGAGGATCCCCAATGCGCCCGAGCGCTCGAGCAGCCGTCTGACGTACTTCCTCATCGCGGTCGTCGAGCATCTTGGCTAGCCCAGCTGTGGCGCGCCTATTGCCGGCAGCGCCGAGTAGCTCAGCTGAGCGTTGGCGCCGCGCCGCTCGGCGAGACCTGAGTCCTTGGCGAGCCTGAGGCAGCATCCCTCCTTGCTCAAGCAGGTTGGCTAGGTTGTCTCGGTCGGCGCCGCGAAGCTGGGGGAGTAGCGACGCGGCGATGGTCTCGGCGGCAGCGCCGTGACGGCCGCTCAGGTCGATACTGGTTGGAGCATCGAGAGCTGCCATGACAAGTGGTCGGGTCTCTTCCACCAGTTGGTCGTAGCGACGACTGCGCCATTCGCGTGACAACTTCAAGAACCCGAGGGCGGCGAACATCAGCGGGAGCGTCAAGCTCAGCACCAGGAGTGCGATCTCGAAGGCCGTGCGAATAGTCATGGGGAGGACGTTCGCTGGGGGCGGAACTGATCTTCGGGCCGCTAGTGCGACACGCGTGCCAGCATCGCGTGTACACGGCTCGCTAACACTCTTGGGCTGAAGGGCTTGACGATGTAGTCGTTGGCCCCCGCGTTGAAGCCGCGTTGGATGTCGGCGTCTTGTGCGCGGGCAGTGAGCAGGATCACGGGAATCCGCGCCAGCGCAGGGTCGGTCTGAAGAGCGACACAAACTTCGAGTCCCGTTAGTCGCGGCATCATCCAGTCGAGAACGATCAGTTCGGGGGATTCGGTTCGGGCAGCAGCAAGTGCACCCTCACCATCATGCTCGACAATGACATGGTGTCCGAGCGCTGCGAGTTTGAACGAAACCAACTCACAAATGTCGCGGTCGTCGTCTGCGATTAGGATGCGGCTCATACGGTTTCCTCCTTCGCCAAAGTTGGAGCGGCGGCTTGTCTGCGCATAAGCCCGACTGTCCGGAGAGCGGGTGCTCGTGCCTGGTGGTCGGCACAGTTGGAGGTCCCAGTCAGCGCTACGTAGATTCGATTAGAGCGGCCGACTGTGCATCCGTGGCTACCTCGTTGGCTCCGACGCGAGAGTCCACCCTGGGGATAGTTATTGTGACCGCAGTCCCCCGACCAATCTCGGATTCCAAGGTGATGGAACCATCGTGGGCATCAAGTATCTCGCGCGCGATAATCAAGCCCAGACCGGTTCCTGGGATTGCCTGTTCCAAGGCGTTTTCCGCCCGAAAGAACCGGTCAAATACTCGCTCCAGGTCGTCGGACGGAATTCCAACGCCGGTATCGCAGATCGTCAGTACTGCGTCCTCGGCGCGGGTTAGTCCGATGTTGATCAGGCCGTCACAGGGCGTGAACTTGACCGCGTTGCTCAAGATATTGATCGCCACCCGCTCCAGTTGGGGGACATTGCCCATCACCAGTAGCCCAGGCTCCAGGTCGAACGTCACGGTCACCCTTGCTCGCTCGGCTACCGGCCGGATCGTTTCGAGCGCGCCTTCGATTACCTCAGTGAGGTCGATTTCGGATTGTTCTGCATGGACCGGATTGGCGTCGAATCGGGTCAGCATCAGCAGGTCGTCGACTAGGTCGAGTAGGCGGCGACCGTTGATCTCAACCACTGTCATTGTCTTCAATTGTTGCGCGTCGAGCTGACCGAGATCACCCAACAGCAGAAGCTCGGTGTAACCCAAGATGTTGGTCAGCGGTGTGCGCATCTCGTGTGACACGTTCTGTACAAACTCCGTACGGAGTTCGGCCATGGAATGGAGCTTGGAGACCATTTCTCGCTCGCGTCGCAGGCTCTCGTAGATCTCCT
>JAHRVJ010000132.1 GCA_019090765.1 Ilumatobacteraceae bacterium | reverse complement strand
TCGAACACAACCCGTTTGAACACCACTCGTACGGCATGTACTCGGAGACCACCGCAGCAGCGGTGACAAGCAAGGAGAATCGCAATGAGCAGTAGCGACGACATCTGGATCCTCGGAATCCACATGACCAAGTTCGGCAAGCACTACGACCAAGACCTCGTTGACCTCGGCTCCGAAGCCGTGATGGGCGCGATCGCCGACGCGGGCGTCACCATGGGCGACATCGGCATCATCGCCGGCGGCAACCTGATGGGCAAAGGCCTTGGTATTGCCCAGCAGATCCAGAAGCAGGTCGGCCAAACCGGCATCCCGGCCTACAACGTGTCGAACGCATGCGCTACCGGTGCCACGGCACTACGGACCGCGATCATGGCCGTCAAAGCTGGCGAGTGTGACATGGGCCTCGCAGTCGGCGTCGAAAAGCTGGCTGGCGTCGGTTTGCTTGCTGGCGGCAGTCGAGGCGAAGACAACGACGAGTGGGAACGCGAAGGTCGCTACGGCGCCGTTGCGCCAATCGATGGGCGCATTGGCACCGAGATCATGCCGGGCGTGTTCGCCCAAGTCGGCATGGAATACGACCACAAGTACGGTGGCGCAACCTTCGAACTGTTCGCCAAGATCAGCGAGAAAAACCACGGCCACTCGACGCTCAACCCGCTGGCCGCCTACACCAAGGCAATGAGCCTTGAACAGATCATGGGCGACCTGATGATTGCCTACCCCAACACTCGGCCCATGTGTTCGGCTAACTGCGATGGCGGAGCCGCGGCCGTGGTGGTCAATGGCGAGAAGCTGAAGACGCTGTCGCTTGAACAGCAGCGCCGCGCCGTCAAGGTCACCGCTTCGATTCTTACGAGCGACCCCTACGAGGAGGCCTGTCAGGTACTCCCCAACGTCAACACTCTCACCCGCAACGCCGCCAATCAGGCTTACGAGCAGGCCGGCGTCGGCCCCGACGACCTCGACCTCGTTGAGTTGCACGACTGCTTCGCCACCGCCGAACTGGTTCACTACGACAACCTCATGCTGTGCGAAGAAGGAGGGGCCGTCGACTTCTTCGAATCAGGCGCGCCGTTCCGCACTGGCGATAAGCCGGTCAATGTGTCGGGCGGCTTGCAGTCAAAAGGCCACCCAATCGCAGCAACCGGCATCGCCAACATCTGGGAAGTCGCACAGCACGTTCGTGGCGAATGCGGCGATCGTCAGATCGAGGGCGCGAAGGTTGGGCTGGCCCATGTCATCGGGCTCGGTTCGGCTTGCGGGGTTCACATCCTCGAAAAGTCAGGTCTGTAGCCCGCTGGTGCCGCGGTGTTTTGATTTGGTATGACTGATCAGATATTCATCTCTGGCATCCGCGCCGTGGGGGTCGTCGGCGAATCACCCGAGGACCTCAACGACCCGCAGCCCCTCGAGATCGATATTGTCATCGACGTCAACTGGGGCCAAGCCCGTAGCGGCGATTACCTGGGCGACACCGTGCACTACGCCGGCGTTGCCGAGCAGGTGATTGCCGTCGTGGAGCAATCCAAAGGATCCCGGCTGGCGCGCATCGCTGACCGCGTCGCCGATCTGGTGCTGTCATTCTCGCGAACTGAAGCGATTGAGGTCACCATCACCAAGCTGAGCGATGCCTCGGTGGGTGAAGGCTCAACCAGTGCGGTGAAAATTCACCGCACTCGCGCTGATGCGCACGCCGTCACGCTGCCAATGCATATAGCCGTTATCGGGCTCGGCTCAAACCTCGGCGACCGCGAGAGCTTTCTGCGAGCCGCTGTGAACGGGTTGGGCCCGACCATCGCGACGTCGCAGGTGTACGAGACAGACCCCATCGGAGGTCCCGGTGGTCAGGGCGCATACCTGAACATGGTCATCGAGATCGAGACATCGCTCGACCCGTTTGCTCTCCTTCGTCGCTGTCAGCGGATCGAGGCGCAAGCACTGCGGGAACGGGCTGTGAAATGGGGGCCACGGACGCTCGACATCGACCTGTTGTTCTACGACGATTCCATCATCCAGACCCGCGAGTTGACCATTCCCCACCAAGAACTGCACGGCCGCCGATTCGTACTCGCACCGCTCAGCGAGGTGGCTCCCGACCGCTGCCCTGAGGGGTGGGACGATGCACTCGAGTCCAGCGGTGTGTACCCCCTCGGCCCGCTAAGCCTCTAGTGCGCGCCGATCACACCAGGCCGCCAGCTTGATGGCCGGCGTCAGAACGTTCGACCTTGAGGGGATCGAAGCCTCAGCGGTCGCCGAAGCGAAAGATGGCCGAACAGTTTCATTGTGCATTCCCTGCCGCGACGAGGCTGCAACGATCGGACCACTCGTCAGCCTGATCCGCTCGGAACTAATCGCGAAGTCCGCCGTGATCGACGAGCTGATCGTGCTCGACGACCGCAGTACCGATGACACCGCTCGTGTCGCTGCTCACGCCGGAGCGCGCGTCGTTTCGATCGAAGATGTGCACGCCGAGCACGGGCCGGGGCATGGCAAGGGCAACGCACTGTGGGCAACCATGTTGGTCAGCCATGGCGACTTCATTATCTGGTGCGATGGCGATGTAACCAGCTTTGAGCCTGACTGGGCTTTGAAGCTGGTTGCGCCGCTATTGACCGATCCGAGCGTCGGCTTGATGAAGGCGCAGTATCAGCGACCAACGAACTATGGCGGTGGCGGCCGTACGACCGAATTGGTGGCACGGCCGTTGCTGTCTCGGTACTTTCCGCAACTGACCGGGCTCGCGCAACCGCTTTCAGGTGAGTACGCGGGTCGACGCACTGCCCTCGAATCGATCTCGTTCGTTCAGGGATGGGGAGTCGAAATCGCAATGCTGATTGATCTAGCGCGCGAGTTTGGGCCCGAATCGATCGGTCAAATTGACCTCGGCAAGCGGCTGCACCGCCACCGGGAGCTGCAGTCTTTGTCGGTGCAGGCCGCCGAAGTGATGGCGACCATGCTCGACCGTGCCGAAGGGCCCCCGGCAGCGCATGACGAGCTGGTTTTGGAACGGGCCGATGGTTCGGTCGTGCCGCTGAATCTTGAGGTGCGGCCTTCCCTAGTTGAGCTGGGGCTTGCGCAGCACATCAGGCGTGGCCGCATCGCGTGACCGCACACCTCTTGGTCGTACGGCACGGCGAATCAACGTGGAATGCGCTTCGACGATGGCAAGGCCAGGCCGACCCACCGTTGTCTGAGCGCGGCGAAAGTCAGGCGCGGAACGCGGCTACCAAGCTCGCTGCCCTGCAACCGATTGACCTTGTGGTGACATCGTCGTTACAACGAGCGCGTCGCACCGGCGAGCTGCTCGCGCAAGCGGCGTCAGTCGATCTCGGCGATGCGTTGCCCGGTCTTACCGAACGCGCCGCAGGTGCTTGGGAAGGGCTCACCCGCGTCGAAATCGACGAACAGTTTCCGGGCTACCTCGCTGGGGGTCAACGCCCGGCCGGGTACGAAGAGGATGCTGCAATCATCGCCCGGGCGGTACCGGCGCTACGAGAACTCGCTGGTAGACACCACGGTCGAAGGGTCGTCGTAGTCACCCACGGTGGAGTTCTGAACGCGCTCGAACGCCATGCCGAAGAAGTCAGTGACGACTCGTGGCAGCGGATCGACAACCTGGTCGGCCGATGGTTTACACATGTCGGCGACGACCTCCGCACCAGGGGGCCAAGGGTCAGCCTGCTGACCGACAGCACACCCGATGCTGAAGCCGACCGCGGCTACGCCTGAGCCCTAGATCATCTAGCTCACCTGGCTCAGACGGTTAGCTCTCGCTGATCTCGCTAGATGATTGAGTGGCGGCGTTGGGTGTCGCGGATCGTGGCCGGGTAGTGCGCGCGGCCGTAATCGGGCCGCTGCTCGACCACAATGTCGAGCAGCTCTTCGTGCTGAGCGGTGTCTTTCCACGGAAGTGCGATGTAGATCGGGAGGCCGAACTGTCGCAGCGCGTCGAGGTTTGAATAGACCTGCTTCTGATAAACGAAGCGTTGCTCCCACGGCCAGTCCGGCGGAGCGAACCCTGTGCCAGGATCGACGATGCAACGTGACCGCAAACCGAACCGATCGGCATCGGCCAGGCGGGCCTCGAAGAACTCGATCATCACTTCGATCGGGTCGGCGCGTACATGGGCCATCTCGCGCGGATTCGGTCCGGATAGAAACGGGACCACGATCGGTACGTCGAAGTCCGACGCCACTTTCCACATCTCGTCGGTCTGCATGCCGTCGGCGGCGTTGATCACCGTCGCTCCGGCCTGGAGGGAACGACTTACGACTTCGGGACGCCAGGAATCGATAGAGATATCAACGTTGAGCCTGGCGATCGCAGGGATGAGATGCTCTACGCGGGACCACTCGATCTGCCAGTCGACCACCGTTGAACTGTCGGTAGAGCCTTGCCCGCCGAGGTCGATCGCATCGGCACCGTCGGCCAGCAGCGACTCGGCTCGCTGCATCGCAGCTTCGGGGGTGGTAGCGATCGAGTCATCGGCCAGCGAATCGGGGCTGGCGTTGATGACGCCGTAGATGATCACCAGCGGAGCCTAACTAGGCCGCCGTCGATCACGCTTCAGCGGAGGCATCACCTTTGATTTGCTCGCGTGCTGATCGTCGGCGTGGCAGTAGCTTCACGAGTGCAGTGTTCTCGCCGGGATCGAGCACACTGTGCTGAACGCATGCTGGCACCATTTGCCCGGTCTCGGGGTGCGGCATCGAATAGACGCAGGCCTGCAACCGTTCGGTTGTGTCAACGAGGCGCTGCTCGGTAGGTGTTGTTCCCGCGTCCATGTGTTGCCAGGCAGCAGAGACGTCGGCGGCGTCCATGAACCGGTGCATGACGAAAGTGGTCGGGTGAACGTTCCGCCAAGCCGGCCCGAGACCGCCAGCGCGGGCCACGAACCGTCTGGCCCAACCAGCGATTGCCGGCACCACGGTCGGTTGGCGGAAAACGCTACGCGCGATGCGCGCCGCTCGCTGGGGGAGCGGGCCGTAGCCAAGAGCCCCGGGGAACGCCGCGAAGAACTCGTCGCGGACGTGCTCGTCGCGCGGGTCCTGATCGTCGAGCACCGGCACATAGCGGTCACCGACGAAGGCTCCCCAAGTCGACCGATTGCATCGGACATCGCCGAACTGCAGCCCTCGAAACGGAAGCCGAGTACCTGCCCCGGCCTCCACCCGCGCCCACACGTCGTCGTCGCCGAAGCCCCGGTAGCCCGGCTCCCAGCGCCGCTCATGGCCAATGTAGGCAGCGGGTTGAAACGAAAACATGCGATAGCTGAGGTGACGGTTCCTGGCGATCACGTCGGGCACCTCATCGAGGTTGTCGGGCGTGACTGTCATGTTGTGGGCTACGTATGACGTGACCCCGTGCTCGCTCCGGAGACGGTCGAACATCGCGGCCACCCGCGCCCGCTCGGGGTTGAGTTCAGCCTCGGTCTTGGGGTGGCGGACGGCGCGACGCCCAACCATCGTTGTGTCGATATGGATAGCGAACGACAGATGCGCGAAGCGCGGCTTGCCGTCAGGTCCGAGCGCCAACTGCTCCAAGTATTCGTAGTCGAAGTCGCCGTGGCTGAAGCTCATTGGGTTCCGATCATGGCGATGCATTGCGGCCAGCGCTGCGGCGTGATCATCGGGGTCGAGCAACGACACTTCTCCGCCGATCAACTGCGCGAACTGTCCGGGGCCGCG
The DNA here is from genome assembly GCA_019090765.1 of Ilumatobacteraceae bacterium. GTDB lineage: Bacteria > Actinomycetota > Acidimicrobiia > Acidimicrobiales > Ilumatobacteraceae > Sva-07. Next base: position 317 of record JAHRVJ010000132.1, on the reverse strand, counting down.
AACCTCCCGGGCGTAGGCCATCTGGGCCTCGACGTTGGCGAGTGTGTGGGGGCCGTCGATACGCACTTGGTTGGCGTCGGTGGAGTGATAACAAGGTCGGCAACCGAGGTTGCACTGCGGGAACACGCCGTGAGTTCCCTCGCATCCGGTACTTCGGCGTCCGACGAGTTGTGCATCCGTACGCACTGCTTCGGGTAGCTCGTTCCAACGCTTCTGAAGCGCGGCGGCCACCTCGGGGCGAACCGGCTGAGTTGCCGCATCGAGCCGGCCCAGCACTCGTGTCAGCGAAGCTCTAGCTGTCGTGGTCATGGGTGTCG
>JAHRVJ010000131.1 GCA_019090765.1 Ilumatobacteraceae bacterium | reverse complement strand
CCTGCTGCAACCTGGGCATAAAACGCCTTGGTGGAGGCAACACTCATCTCGACATCGCGTCCGTCGGAGGTGTAGAGAATTCCGTCGGCCTTGTCGGTGAGGTCACTTCCCCGTCGATTGACGATGCCGATTACCGATGCGCCTCGACCACGCAACAGATCGACAGTGCGATTGGTGTCAGTCGTAGTGCCCGATTGGCTCACCGCTATCGCCAGCGTGTCGCTCATATCGAGCCTCATCGAGAAGCCTGAGAGTTCAGTGGCTGTGATCGCCTCTACTTCGAGCGTTGAAGCGGTGAGTTCGTCAAGTATCGACGCCATGCTCTGCCCCGCGACTGCCGCGGTGCCCTGCCCGATTACACGAACACGAGTGATGGTGCCATCAGCCAACCGCCCAACAATCGAACTCGGAAGCGAGACTTCACCAACATCAGCGCGCAGCACGCCGCCTGACTCGGCGATCTTGCCACGCAGAGTCTTCGCGAAACTCGTAGGAGCCTCGGAGATCTCTTTGAGAAGGAAGTGAGGGAAGTCGCCGCGATTGATATCGCGGGTCGTGACCTCGGCGGTGGCAATTTCGTCATCACTAATCGGGTGCTCACTACCGTCGTAGCCCAGACGCGTAATGCCATCGAGTTCGCCGGCGCCTGTGGCATCGAGCACGACCACTTCACCACCGTGCTCACCGTCCATTCTGATGTATCGAGATGTCTCCTCGACAACCCCGTACGGTTCGCTCGCGACGATGAAACAGTCATCGGCCAGCCCGACGTAGAGCCCTTGGCCACTACCGCGAAGGGCCAGCAGTAGCTTGGCGGGGTCGGCCGCGCTGGCGAGCCCAATCGCGACGGACCCGTCAAACTCGGCCACCGTTCGGCGGAAGGACTCGACTAGTGGTGACCCTGCCAACGACTCTTCACCGATCATCTGCCGCGACACCAGCGTCGGGATCACCTTGGCGTCTGTGGTAATTGGCGCGGCAATCCGCAGCCCATGTGACGCGCGGAGATCAGCATGATTATCGACGTCGCCATTCAACGCGGCGACAACGTAGGGAGGCGGTGGCGTTCCAGCAGGCTGTTCAAGCTCAACGGAGTTGACGGGGTGAGTATTGGCCTCACTGATGATCCCAACACTTGCCCAGCGCGTGTGGCCAAGCACCGCAACTCGCGAGTTGGGAGACTTCAGCGCCCGACGCAGCAGCCCATCGACGCTCACGGCGCTTCGTAGGGCGGCTGTGTTGTCGCCCAGTTCGCCAATCTCGGCGGCAGCTTTGTAGACGAACGAAATGCAACCAGGGCTGTCAGGCGGAACGAGTGCCGACCCCGATTGGAATAGCGGGTCGCGGCTCCGCTCAGCGAGAAGTTCATCGAGCGCATCGAGCGCAACGTCATGTCCCCACACAAATACGTGCAGCCCCGCAGAGTCCCGGCCGCGAACTTCCAGCCGGTCAATCGAAGAGAAGGATTGTTGCAGGGCCAGGTACCCGGCAAGTTCAGGCGCGCTGGCCTCGCGTCCGGCAAGCTCAGCGACTGCTCTAACTGTTCGGAACCGGTCGTTGCGGATCGCCCAGAGGGCGTCAAGCAGCAAGATTAGTTCGGCGCCTGAACGCTCCAAAGATCCGGCGTCGAGATCCGTCTCTGTCGTATCGAGTTTGGTTTCGATATCGGCTGCAAATGCTGCGAGTTGGTCGAGCCGGGAGGTCAGTCCTGCAATCACGTCGACTTGACCTGCCAGCGCCAACACGCCGGGCAGCCCGCGCAGCAGTTGGTCAACTCTGGCCACCGCTTGTGCGACCGCGGCTACGTCGGGTCGTGCCTCGAGGGCCCGATCGAGGCCAGCCAGTAGTTCACCGGGCTCGGGTGTCGGTCGCGTCGAAGGTCGGCTAAGAACGCCGATGATGCCGCACATAGCGCTCCAGGCTACCTACAGCAGACAGTCGAGATTGGCCAGCGCAGCAGCGCGCTGCTCAGCCAGACCAACGGTCAGGAGAATCGCCGTTCGGCCGCTTGAGCGACTTCGTCAGCGACCGCCTTGGCCAGTTCCGCGGTCGGCGCCTCAACCATCACGCGGATCAATGGTTCGGTTCCACTTGGGCGGACGAGGATGCGGCCGTTGTCGCCGAGTGTGCGGGTGGCGGATCCGATTTCATCAGCTAGCTGTTCGGCCACGTCAACCATTCGCTCAGCGACACGAACATTTACCAGTACCTGCGGCAGCGAAGTCATCACCGCAGCTGCCAAATCGGCCAGCGGAACGTCAGCGCGCTTAACGGAGTCGAGTAGCGCAACCGCAGTGAGCAGCCCATCGCCGGTAGTCGCGTGGTCGGTGAAGATCACGTGGCCGGATTGTTCGCCACCAAGTGAATATCCCCCGGAGGCGAGTGCTTCGAGAACGTAGCGGTCGCCCACGGCGGTCTCGACGACTGCGATATCGGCCTTGTCCATCGCCAACCGGAACCCGAGGTTGGTCATCACTGTGACAACGACTGTGTCATCGTGCAGCCGGCCACGCGCCTTGAGGTCGGTGGCCATGACGGCGATGATGTGATCACCGTCGACAATGGCGCCGGTGTGATCGACAGCAATCAGCCGATCGGCATCGCCATCGAGAGCGATACCCACGTCGGCGTTGTGGGCAACAACGGCCGCTGCCACAGCAGCTGGCGAGGTAGCTCCACATTCGTCGTTGATATTGCGGCCGTCAGGCTCCGCGGCGATGACCACCACCTCGGCCCCGGAGGCTCGCAGGACGCCCGGTGCAACTTCGAAGGCGGCACCGTTAGCGGTATCGAGAACCACCTTCAGCCCGGCGAGGCTACGGCCTTCAAGTATGGCAAGAACGTGTTCGCAGTAGGGATCGGCTTCGGGATTGACTGCAATTGTCCCGGCCGCGAGGGTTGGCGCCGGTAAAGATTCGAGTTCGGCGGCAATTTGACGTTCAACATCGTCACCCAACTTGACTCCGCCGCGGGCAAACAGCTTGATGCCGTTGTCGGCAAACGGGTTGTGTGATGCCGAAACTACGGCCCCAAGTGCGCCGAGACGCTGAGCTTCAAATGCGACCTGCGGAGTCGGGGCCACCCCGAGCCGAATGACACCAACGCCTTCAGCAGCAAAGCCAGCGCAAAGCGCAGCGTCAAGCATTGGGGTTGACTCACGAGTGTCGCCGCCGACAACGACGCGACAATCTGAGGCATCGCGGCCGAGGATACGAGCAGCTGCCCGGCCCAGCCGTAGTGCAAATTCAGCGGTTAGCTCGATATTGGCGACGCCACGGATGCCATCAGTACCGAACTGCACAACGCAGAGTTAGCGCTTGGTGAACTGTGGCGCCTTACGGGCTTTCTTGAGACCGTATTTCTTGCTCTCTTTCTTACGCGAGTCGCGTGTGAGCAAGCCGGCCGACTTCAAGACGGGGCGCCATTCAGGATCAATCTCAAGCAGTGAGCGAGCAATCGCCATGCGCAAAGCGCCAGCCTGGCCACTGACGCCGCCACCATGAATGGTCGCGGTGACATCGTAGGTCTCGTTGGTTTCGGTGGCCGTGAGCGCCTCGGAAACGACCATCCGCGATACAGCAGTCGGGAAGTAATCCTCAAGGACCTTACCGTTAATCAGGAACTTGCCGGTTCCAGGACGGACTTGAGCCCGAGCAACGGCTCTCTTGCGGCGGCCGGTGGTTTGAGTAAGTGGTGCAGTTGCCATGTGATTTCTCGAATCTCTCTACAGCGGCTGTTTCAACGTGCCTTGGCAGACGGGAATTCAAGCGTCTGGGGCGACTGTGCGGTATGCGGATGAGTAGGGCCTGCGTATACCTGCAGTTTGCGCAGTTGCTGGCTACCAAGCGCCCCCTTTGGGAGCATCCCGCGAATGGACTTGCGTACAGCGTCGGCGGGCTTACGAGCGTGCAGGTGAGCGTAGGTTTCAGACTTGATACCACCGGGGTAGCCACTGTGGGTATAGACCAAAGTTCGCTCGGCCTTACCTGCAGTCATCACTACCTTGTCGGCGTTCACGATGATTACATGGTCGCCGGTATCCATATTCGGGGTATAGATCGGCTTGTGCTTACCACGCAAAATGCGAGCAACTTCGGTACAAAGCCGACCGAGGACGAGGCCTTCGGCGTCGACAACGTGCCAGTCACGCTGGATTTCACTTGCTTTCGGAGTGTACGTAGGCATGCCGCTATCTCAATCGAATCGATGTGTGTCTGGTGCTCCAAAGGAACCGTGAAATGATACGGCCGTCCGTGCGCCGCGCCAACCCTCGCGGGCAGACCGGCCCGAAGATTGGGTAGAACGGCCTTCCAAAGCGATGTAATGTCTCGTGGCTATGACAGACAACCGCGATGGGGGCCAGCGAATCGCTCGCGAAGTCGACGAAGTTAGCCGACCCGCACTTCTGGGTTCTGCAATCTCACCACATTCGATACCGGCGTTCGACCTCCTCGCCGACCCGGTGGCCGCGATCGCTCCTGACGGTGAACTGACCTACGCAAATGACGCAGCGGCTGAAGTCCTCGGCTGGCCCACAGATGAGCTTGTCGGCAAGGTGATTTTCGACATTGTGCATCCCGATGACGCCAATCGCGCTACTGCAGCTCTCCAGCGAGCCGTCAACGAAGGAGTTGGGAAGCTGGTTGAGCTGCGCCTCCGCACCAGAGAAAACGGCTGGCGCTATCTCGAAATCCGAGGCGGAACATCGGCGGCCGATCCAGCACTTGACGGGATGATCGTCTTTGTCGCTCGCGATATCACTGATCGCCATCGATTCGACATCGACCGGGACGACACCCAGCTTCTGAGAGCAGTGATGGCGAACATGCAGTGCATGGTTCTGCTGGTTGACGACATGGGCCTGATCAGATTTGTCAACGCGGCAGTGACTCGGTTTCTCGGTCACGCTCCAGAGGATCTCGATGGCACCATGGCTCCAGCGCTACTCCATGAAGACGATCGCGATCACACCCTGCAGATCCTTGCCGACGTCGCTGCACAGGACGCAGCTACCTTCGATGCACGAGTGGTCACCAGCGACAACAAGGCGGTGCTCTGCGAAATCACGATCAGGAACTTGTTAGACGACCCCGGCGTGGGCAACTACCTGATCACAGCTCAGGTAGCAACCGCACTGACAACGGCTCGTGACCGGGTGAGCTTCCTCGCCGACCACGACAGCCGAACGGGCCTATTGAACCGTGACGGTTTCATGCGCAGTGCAGCATCGCTCCTCGAAGAAGGCGGGGGATTGGGGATCCTGACGGTCGACATCGTGAGATTCCGATCAATAAATGAGTTGTACGGGGAACCGGTGGGCAACGCGATCCTGGCGGCGGTCGCCGCGCGAATCGGACAGATCGGATGGCCCGACTTGATTGCTGCCCGGTTCGGCGCCGACGAGTTCATGATGGCGATCCGAACATCGGATCCGACCGCGATCCAGGAGCTACGCAGGCGAGTGCTCCGGGTAGTCAGCCGGCCAATTGTCATCGACGATCAGCAGGTGCACTTCGATGTCCTCTCTGGAACTGCTTTCGAGGCTCAACCACGCGTGCTCGATGCGCTGTTTGCCAGTGCCAGTAGCCAACTCCTGTCAGCCAAGCAGTCAACCGATCCTGCATCAGGTGAGATCTCAGTCGACGCAATCAACAAACGCCGCCGCCAACTAGATCATCTGCGCCAGGCGCTTAGCGATGGCCAGATCCAGCCCCATTTTCAACCAATCGTCGATGCGACGGGCAAGGTGCTGGCCGTCGAGGCACTCGTCCGCTGGAACCACCCGGTGCGCGGAGTATTGGGCGTCAGCGAGATCCTTCCCCTGGCCCGGATGGCAGGGCTTGCGGAGGCCATCGATGATCGCGTCCTCGAATCGGCCCTTCGAATGGCTGTCAACCTGACCGCCAACAATCATCGCGAGGTCGGGGTACATGTCAATATCGATCCAAAAGTTCTTGCCCGCCCCTCGTTCGGTGAGTCATTCCTAAACCAATGCCATCGGATCGGCGCCAATCCGGCCCAGCTCGTCGTTGAGATCACAGAAACGGACCTGTTGTCACCTGGGATGAGCCTGCTGACAAATATGAAGGAACTTCGCCACGCCGGTGTCCATGTATCAATGGACGATTTCGGTACGGGATACTCAAGCCTTGCGCACCTGCTCGAACTCCCAGTCGACGGTGTAAAGATCGACCGCAGATTTGTCGCCGGGATCGACGTCGATCCCGCAGCAACCAACCTGACTACCGCGATCATCAGTCTGAGTAAGAGCCTGGAGCTGGATTGCGTGGCCGAGGGCGTTGAGCAGCCTTACCAGCTAGAACGGCTCGCCGCGCTGGGGTGCGAGGGATTCCAAGGCTGGCTGTTCTCAGCGGCACTTCCGGCCGACGATCTGCTCGTCGCGCTGCCTCGATTCTCAATCGACCCTCAGGACCATGCGGTGGCTACCGAAGACGCCACGCCGTAACTGTCAGACTGCAGATGCCGGTTCGGCATCCCATCTGAGCCCGGAGTAGTCGACCGACCACAGCACTAGGCCCGTCGGAGGGGCTATTGCACCTGCCGCGGAGCGATCCTTAGCGAGGAGAGCAGCAGCCACCGACTCAATTGTCCGTCTGCCAAGACCGACATCGACCAGGGTGCCGACGATGCTGCGCACCATCTGATGACAAAACGAAGTCGCCGTAATCTCGAATCGTAATCGTGACGCAGCTTCCGGGCCTTCGATCTGCGTCCACTGCGCGACCTTCAAATGGCGCACGAGGCTGCGCTCAGGGAAGCCAGGCCCAGGCTTCGGCCGACGGCAGAACGACGAAAAGTCGTGCTCCCCGAGCAAGCGGCTGGCCGCGTCGTTCATGTCCTCAAGATTCAGCGGACGCGGGACGTGCCATGAAGTTCTGGCCAAGAGCGGGTTGGGAGCCAGATGGTTCCAGACGTCGTAGTAGTAGGTCCTGCCTGTCGCAGAGAACCGGGCGGAGAACTCATCATCAACCCAGTCGGCCTCGCGTACCGAAATGGAAGGGCCACACATCCGGTTCACGCTGTGGGCCAATCGACCGAGGTCGGTTGTTGCGGGTAATTGGCCCGACACCACTTGCCCCCACCCGTGTACGCCAGCGTCAGTACGGCCAGCACAGGTGAGATCAACCGAGCATCGAACAATCCGTTCAATTGCGGCGCGCAATTCGCCCATCACCGTAGTGACGTCAGCGTTCTCCGAAAATCCGTTGTAGTCGGTGCCGTCGTACGCGACTAGCAGCCGAACATTGCGGCTGTGCACGGCGAGCCAGCGTCTAGCGCCTCAGACGAGTTCGATACGCGCCATCTTGGCGCTGTCGCCTGACCGAATACCCATCTTGAGTATGCGGGTATAGCCACCGTTGCGCTCGGCGTAACGCGGTGCTACGTCGTGAACAAGCTTGTAGGTCATTTCCTGGTCGCCAAGGAACGCTTGGATCTGGCGAATCCGGTGGACCTGCATTGGGCCCTCTTCTTGGGCCTTCTTAGCTTTGGTAATCAGCTTCTCAGCGATCGGCCGAAGATGCTTGGCCTTCGCTTCAGAAGTGGTGATGGCCTCGGCAGCGAACAGCGACGCTGCGAGGTTCGCCATCATCAAGCGCTGGTGGGCAGCAGAACTGCCGAATCGGCGGGAGCGGCGTGGAGTAGGCATTTATCAGTCGTCCTTCGTATTCGTTGACTGCGGCGGCTCAGCCGCGCAGCGTGAGTCCTCGCTCGTCGAGCTTGGCCTTCACCTCGTCGAGGCTCTTCTGGCCAAAGTTGGTGATGTTCAACAAGTCGTCTTCGTTCTTGGTAAGCAACTCGCCCACAGTGTTGACCTGGGCACGCTTTAGGCAGTTGTTCGGACGCTCGGACAGGTCGAGATCCTCGATCGGAAGATCGAGATCAGGAGAGGTGACGGTCGCATCAACAATCTCACCGAGCTCAAGGCCTTGTGGCTCATCAGCCATCGTGGCAACGAGATCGACGAGCGAACGCAGTGTTGCTCCGGCCGACGCCAAGGCATCTGCAGGTGTCATTGACCCATCGGTGTCGATTTCGATTACAAGGCGGTCGTAGTTGGTTGCCTGCTCGACCCGCGTTGGCTCGACCTGGAAAGAAACCCGCCGGACGACACTGAAGATCGCGTCGATCGGGATGACGCCGATGGTGCGGCTGTCGTCTTCACGGTTGCTCGACAGATAGCCACGACCCTGCTCGATGGTGAGGTCGATTGCGAGGCGGCCTTTGGTATTGAGCATCGCAATGTGCTGATCCTTGTTGAGGATCTCCACGTCGGCCGGGCACTCGATGTCCCCAGCGGTAACCGCTCCGGCGCCGCGGGCGTCGAGGCGAACGGTTACGGCCTCTTCAGACTCGGAGCTGACAACGACGTCTTTGAGGTTGAGAATGATGTCAGTGAGATCCTCGGCAACCCCGGTGATCGTGTCGAACTCGTGCAGCGAGTCGTCGAAACGAGCTGTCGTGATCGCTGCGCCGGGGATCGACGAAAGCAATGTACGCCGTAGCGAGTTGCCGAGCGTCTGACCGAAGCCAGGCTCTAGTGGGCCAACAGCAAATTGCTGGCGATTATTTGACTCCTCACCGAGAGCTTCGATGGTTGGGCGCTGCATGACGAGCATTTGGGCCGGGACCTTTCAACAACAGGAATTCGAACGAGAGGGAGGGATTACTTGGAGTACAGCTCAACAATGAGCGACTCGCGAACGGGTACATCAATGTGCTCCCGTTCAGGCAAGCTGCGAACAGTTACGGCCTGGCCGGCTTCACCGGTTTCGAGCCAGCCCACAACGGAACGATCGAGAACGTCGACGTTGTGCTGGATCACGATCATCTTCTGTGCACGCGGCGAGAGCGAAACCACGTCACCGGTTGTGCAACGGAAGCTAGCAATGTCAACTCGCTTACCATCGACGTGAATCAGACCGTGGTTAACGAACTGACGAGCCTGCGGGCGGCTAGATGCCCAGCCCGCGCGGTAGACGACATTGTCGAGACGCTGTTCGAGTAGGCGCAGTAGAACTTCACCAGTCGGACCGTCGAGGCGAATGGCCTCCATGTAGGTCTTGTGGAACTGCTTCTCGAGGAGACCGTAGATGTACTTGGCCTTCTGCTTCTCCTGCATCTGGGCAAGGTACTCGCTGCCAGAGTTGCGACGACGGGTACGGCCGTGCTGGCCTGGCGGGAACGGCCGACGCTCAAGGGCCTGACGACCCTTTTCGTTCTCGAAGATGTTGGTGCCAAGACGGCGCGAGATACGCACCTTTGGTCCGGTGTAACGAGCCATGTTCAGCCCCTCCGACGCTTCGGTAGACGGCAACCGTTGTGCGGCACCGGTGTGACATCTTTGATCGAAGTGACTTCGATGCCGGTCTGCTGGATGGAACGCACTGCGGTATCACGTCCGGAACCCGGACCCTTAACCTGCACTTCGGCGCGGCGCAGGCCGTGCTCGATGGCCGCCTTGCCAGCCTTCTCAGCGGCTAATTGAGCCGCGAACGGCGTGCTCTTGCGGCTACCGGTGTAACCAACTGCTCCCGAAGACGCCCAAGCAATGACGTTTCCTTCGGTATCAGTGATCGAGACGATCGTGTTGTTGAACGAGCTCTTGATGTGCACGACGCCTGTGCTGACGTTCTTGCGATCGCGCTTGCGTGGGCGCCGAGCCGCTGTTGGCTTAGCCATTACTTCCTCACTGCCTTCTTCTTGTTAGCAACCGTGCGCTTTGGTCCCTTACGGGTCCGGGCATTGGTATGGGTGCGTTGACCACGAACCGGCAGACCCTTGCGATGGCGAACGCCTTGCAAGCAACCGATTTCGATCTTGCGCTTGATGTCGCCTTGCACCTCGCGGCGCAGGTCGCCTTCGATCTTCAGGTTCTCATCGATGTAGGTACGGATCTGGTTGATCTCGCCCTCGGTGAGGTCAGAAACCTTCGTGTTGGGATCCAACTCGAGGTCGACACACATCTTCTGCGACGTGGGTAGACCGATTCCAAAAATGTAAGTAAGCGAAATTTCCAACCGCTTCTCGCGGGGGACGTCGACGCCGGCAATACGTGCCATTGATTTAGCTCCTCAGCCCTGCCGCTGCTTATGGCGGGGGTTCGTGCAGATAACCATGATTCGACGATGGCGACGAATCACCTTACAGTTGTCACACATCGGCTTGACACTTGGTCGTACTTTCATGGTTGCTCTCTACTTGTTGCTGTCTATTTGTATCTGTACGTGATGCGACCTCGGGTGAGGTCGTATGGAGTGAGTTCCACCTGCACCTTGTCGCCAGGGAGAATTCGGATGTAGTGCATCCGCATCTTCCCGGAGATGTGCGCCAAGACTGCGTGCCCGTTTTCTAGCTCGACCTTGAACATCGCATTTGGCAGCGATTCAAGGATCTTGCCTTCCAGCACGATCGCGTCTTCTTTGGGCTTTGGCAGGGGCTTCTCCTCACCGGGTTGCGCACGACAGCACGAAGCTGACGTTACGGACATGAATAATTAGGCCTGCGGACAGACCGGCATGCCATGCTAGCGGTGCATTTTCGGAGAACCACCGCCTAGATCCGCCGTATTTCACTGAACGTGTGCTATGTCTTGAATCAAGCCAATTTGAAGGGGGAACAGCGTTGAAAACCCATCGTCGCGTACTCTTAGTTGCGATCACAATCCTCGCGCTCGCGAGCGCTTGCACTTCATCGGACAGCGCATCGGACCCTGACGAACCGTCTGCGACCTCGACGGCAGCGACTACCGAGGGCACCCCAGCGGGTGCCCCGCCGCTTCCCAACGCATTCACAGCCGTGATCGGCCGCACCGTGGGCCCAGAAATGGCCCCCGTATACGCCAGCGATGGCCACTGGCACCTGGTGTATGAGCTGATGCTGACCAACGCGAAACAAGTGCCAGCGACGATCGAGTCAATTGAAGTACTCGATGCGAGTGACACCGGCCGCGTACTCAAATTGATCACCGCAGAAGATATCTCTGCAGAGACTTTTCAGCTCAGCGGTCGCCCCCGGCTCGAAGCCGACAGCCTCGCGCTTGCCGGTGACCTGGTGTTGGATCCAAATGAGTCCACAGTGCTGTTCGTCGAGATGGATTTCGACGATCGTGCCGATGTGCCTGATGCAATCGTCCACCGTCTAACCGGCATGGCAGCCACGAATCCAGGGTCGAGCGAGCCGGGGCCCGTCGACTACCTGTTTGTCTCGATGCCGATTACCGAACGAGTCGCCGCCACGATTAGCCCTCCCCTCCAAGGTGACAACTGGGTGGTGATCAACGGATGTTGCCTCGCCCTCGGACCTCACCGTGGTTCGATCCAAACTGTGAACGGGGACCTCTTCAACGCTCAACGATACGCCATCGACTGGATGAAGATCGGCGAGAACGGCGGCTTCTACGACGGAGATCCGGCCGACGTCACCAACTGGTACGACTACGGAGAGCCCGTATTCGCGGTTGCTGACGGCACCGTCGTCGAAGTGCTCGACGAACTCGAGGATCAGGATCCGGGCACACTGCCAGACCCGGCCAGCATCACCATCGAAACAGTAGACGGGAATCACGTCATCCTCGATCTTGGAAATGGTGTGTACGCGTTCTACGCCCACCTGAAACTTGGCTCGGTGGCAGTCGCCGTAGGCGACACCGTTACGGCGGGCCAGCAACTCGGTGAGCTGGGAAATTCCGGGAATACGAGCGGCCCGCACCTCCACCTACACCTCATGAGCCGTCCCAGCGCCCTCGCTGCCGACAGCATTCCCTACGGCTACGACGACATCGAGTTCGTTGGCGATGTGAGCGAGGCCCAATGGGAGCACACCACCGATGTCCTCGGCGATGTGTGGGATGTAACCCCCGACACTCGCCCCGGCTTGGAGCGTCCAGTCCTTCCAATGGACCTCAACGTCATCGACTTCCCATCGATGAGCAACGCCAGCACCGAGTAATAAGTGCTGGTGCAGGGAAGGGGAGCTGCTCTGGAGCAACCTTCCGGCATAGATTGAATCCATGCGCATCCGATCAGCTGTCACACTTTCGCTCGCGGTAGTCGCGATCGCCTCTTGTGGGGGCAGCAGCGACGATGGCAGCAGCACATCAGCTGACGGCACAACAGGCAGTTCAGCCAACAGCATCCCCGAAGGCGTAGAATCCACCGGAGGAGGCGCGATCAACGGCGCCGTCATCTCGCTCCTTTCCCCCGAACTCGGGCTGTTCGCAATCGATCGTGCGACCGATGCAGTCACCGCTCTCAAGATGCCCGGAGTCGGGTTTGTCGACCGCGAGAATCAGCCGGTGCTCGTCGGCGACGCCGTTTACACCATGACTCGCACCACCATTGAGGGGCAGTCGTTTTCCAATAACATCGGGCTCGGAAAGGTCGACCTGGCCTCAGGCGAAGGCAGCGAGCTTGTCCAGATAGGTACCGACCGCGAGACCGACGATTCCCAAGACCTCAACGAGTATGCGCTGATTGGCGGAGACGAAACGAACATCTGGGTTGAGCGCTCGAAATTCGCTGAATCGGCGGGCTCCGCCTACATGAGTTTCGACTCCGAATCGGGTGCTGCGGGCACCGAGTTCACCGCGAGCGAGTACGACCTCACCAACGACAGCGGGACCTGCTCTGGGGATTTCCGCGACCCGATTGTCGCATCAGACGGCAGAATTATTGGGGTAACCGCTGGTTGGCCCTCCGTGGTGGATCCGGCTAACGGTGAGGTCGAACCATTGGCCGATTGGTGCAGCTTCGATGACTCGCTCGTACTCAGCAACCTGATCACCGCCAGCGAGTTCAACGACTTCGCGACCACCGAAGATGGGGCTCCACTACCCTCAGACAGCGCTCAGCAACTGGTCGATTTCATAGAGACACCCGTTTCCGATAACACCATGGTGGAAGGAGATGGGAGTCTCTGGTGGGTGTTCCAACGCAACACCGCATACCAGTCCGGTGACACCTCCGTCGCTGTCTCGGTTGGCGGCATCGCCGAATTCGACCTCACGACCAACTCTGTGGTCAACGTGTGGCCATTCGGGCCCGAATCGGTCACCTTCGAAGCAGGCGAGGACGGCTTCTCCGGCACTGTCTCATCACTTTCCCAAGCGGACCTGCGCTATCTGGATGGCGAACTCTGGATCATGGACAGCCGCGACGATGCCCCCCTTCGGGTGCTCGATCCGGCAACGGGCGAACTAACCCTGGTTGCGGTCCCCAAAGACGATGGAGTCGACGAAACCTCAGCGACGCTAATCTCTTCCGATCCGGATTCGATCTGGCTCGATGTCACCCAATGGGTGGTCACCGTCGGTGAAGACGACCTCGAATCGAGGAGCGGCGTCGGCTTTATCGATCAAGTCGACCCTGCCACCAGGACCTTCGTCTCCTCGATCGACCAGAACAGCATCATCTTGTCCTGAGCAGAGCACGGCAGTGCTCTTAACTGTCAGTTGCGGTTGCCGTCAACCGCTCTGACCATCCGGTCAAACACGGCGCCAGGATGCCCGATGCCGTTGATCACTACAAGCCGATTCTGGTCGCCGTAGTGCTTTATCAATGGGAATGTTTGCTCTTCGTAGAGGTCCAACCTCCGGTTAACCGACTCGGGGGTGTCGTCCTCACGCTGCATCACATCGCCACCACAGACATCACAAATCCACGGATCGGGATCATTGCCCGAAGCTGTGTAGTTGGTGCCGCAATCACAACAAACGCGACGTGCGGAGATCCGCTCCAACACGATCTCCCGCGGCACATTGAGATCGAGCACAACATCAATCGGGCGCTCCTCAACGATCGCATCGAGGGCATCGGCCTGCTCGATCGTCCGCGGGAAGCCATCAAGAATATAGCCGCGCGTCTTGGCGTCATCAGCTGACAAACGCTCCGCGACCAGGCCGATCATGATGTCGTCTCCGACAAGACCACCATCGTCCATAATCTTCTTCGCCAGCAGGCCAAGCTCAGTACCTTCGCGGCTCGCCGCGCGCAGCATGTCGCCAGTGGAGATGTGCGGTACGACATAGTGCCGAGACAGTCGCACGCATTGCGTACCTTTGCCGGCACCCTGTCGCCCGAGAATAATGAGGCGGGCGCCGGGGATCACCGCTGACCTACTTCAGGAAGCCCTCGTAGTTACGCAGCGTGAGCTGGCTGTCGATCTGACGCATCAGTTCGAGAGCCACACCGACAGAGATCAGCACGCTGGTACCGGCGAATCCGAACGAGTTAACGCCGGCCATGATCAACAAGATGTACGGCAAGATCGCAATGATCGCAATGAAGACCGCTCCGGGGAGCGTGATCCGGTTGACTGCTTTACCCAAGTACCGCTCAGTTTGCGGACCGGGACGAACACCGGGAATGAAGCCACCCTGGCGGCGAAGCTGATCGGCCTGGCGCACAGGATCAAACGCAATCGAGTTGTAGAAGTAGGCAAAGGCGATGATCATCAGCGCGAACAGCGTGATGTATACGAAGTTCTGCGGGTTAACGATGTACTCGTCAACGAAACTGGCGATTTCGCCTCGCCAGCCTTCACCGGAGCCGAGGAACTGCGACATGATCACCGGGAGCAACAGAATGGAGCTCGCAAAGATAATCGGGATAACACCCGACTGGTTGACCTTCAGAGGGATATAGGTGTTCTGCCCGCCCATCATCTTGCGGCCGACAACACGTTTCGCAAATTGCACAGGGATGCGACGTTGGCCAAGTTCGACGTAGACGACAGCAACGATGATGCCTAACGTCAGCAGCACCATGGCCACAAACCAGAACACCTTGTTGAGCTGGAGAATCCCCCAGAACCCTGCTGGCAGGGAAGCGACCACTGACGCAAAGATGATCATCGACATGCCGTTGCCGATACCGCGCTGAGAGATCAGCTCAGCAATCCACATCAATACCGCCGTACCAGCTACGAGTGTGGGAATGATTAGATATCCCCTCGGCCACACACCGTCGGGCAAGAGCGGCACCGTTGGTGCAGCGCTGGCTGCAGAGAAGAACGCCGTACCACGGCCAGTACCAAAGATGAACACCAGTCCGGTGGCCTGCAGCGTGGCCAGGCCAATCGTTACGTAACGCGTGTACTGAGTGATCTTTCGCTGACCAACCGCGCCCTCTTGCTGCAATTCCTCAAGTTTGGGGATTACAACTCCGAGCACCTGCATGATGATGCTCGCGGTGATGTAGGGCATGATGCCCAACGCAAAGATTGAGAAGCTTTCGAATGCGCCGCCGGAGAAGAGGTTCAAGAACCCGAGGGCGCCCTGGTCGCCAGCGGACTCGCGAAGCTGTTCAATCGCGATCGGGTCGACACCTGGGACGCGGATCGCGACCCCAAGGCGGTACACCACGACCATCGCGACGACGAACAAGATCTTGTTTCGAAGGTCATGGACCTTGAAGATGTTCGCCAAACTCGAAATCACTCTGGCGGCTCCTTTGATACTGCGCGTTGGGGGGTTGGCAATGCTGATGGATCAGCGGTTGGCGAACTGGTTGCCCTTCACAGCGGGACGACCAGCCTTGCCCTCTTCCATAAACGGAAGCTGGATCAGAGTGACCGTACCGCCTGCAGCAGTAATCGCGGATTCAGCAGACTTGGAGATCCCGTGCACATGGAGATCGACCTTGGTCGAAATTTCACCTCGTGCGAGCACCTTCACGAAAGCATCTTTACGCACAACGCCGTGCGCAACGAGGATTTCCGGTGTCACGGTCGAATCGCCAAGCACTTCCACCAGATCGCTGAGAGTGTGCAGGTTGACTGCCTGGTACTCGACGCGGAACGGGTTGTTGAAGCCGCGCAGTTTTGGCACTCGTTGCTTGAGGGGCATCTGGCCGCCTTCGAAGCCGCGAGCAACCGTGTTACGGGCACGCTGGCCCTTGGTGCCGCGACCGGCAGTTTTACCGCCCTTGCCGCCGGTACCGCGACCGACGCGCTTGCCGGCCTTCTTGGCGCCGGGTGACGGCGCGAGCTCATGAACCTTCATGGTCAGCTCCCTTTCGAATCGGAGACTGCGCCGTCGGAGACGGTGATCAGGTGAGGGACCCGGGCAATCATGCCACGAATCTCTGGACGATCAGGCAGTGTATTTGTCGAGCCGATCTTGCCGAGCCCGAGCGCGCGGAGCGTGCCGCGGTGTTTGGGCTTGGTGCCAATCGACGACCTGATCTGCGTTACGGTAATTGAAGCGTCGCTCATGGAGTACTCCCTGTAGACACGGCCTCAGGTGTGCCGGAAGTATCGCCCGAGCGGATCTTCTGAGTTTCGTTGTAGGCCTTGAGTAGCCCCTTCGGAACGAACTCTTCAGCGGCAATGCCACGGCGCGCGGCGATCTGGTCAGGCCGCTGCAGCGACTTGAGGCCCGCCACGGTTGCCCGAGCAACGTTGATGTGGTTGGCCGAACCGAGCGACTTGCAGAGTACGTCGTGGACGCCTGCTTCTTCGAGAATGATGCGAGCGGCACCACCAGCGATAACACCAGTACCAGCGGCAGCTGGTTTGATCATTACTTTGCCACCACCTGTGGTGCCGAGCACCGGGTGGATGATGGTGCTGCCAGCCATCGGGACCGTAAAGAGGTTGCGCTTAGCTTCCTCTGTGCCCTTTTGAATAGCTAGCGGTACTTCTTTGGCCTTGCCGTAGCCGAGGCCAACACGACCGTTGCCGTCGCCGATCACCACGAGCGCGGTGAACGAGAAACGTCGACCGCCCTTGACGACCTTGGCAACACGATTGATCGTGACTACCCGAGATTCGCGCAAACCGCCATCGTCACCGTCGCGGTTGTCACGACCGCGACCGTCACGTGAGTTGTTACTTGGAAATGCCATTAGAACTCCAGACCTGCTTCACGAGCTGCGGACGCTACGGCGGCGATTCGCCCGTGGTAGGCAAAGCCACCACGGTCAAATACGACCTGGTCGATACCAGCGGCCTTGGACCGCTCGGCGACCAGTTTGCCAATACGGGTTGCGGCTTCGACGCTTGCGCCGCTGCCCGCTGTTCGCAGGTCGGCTTCGTGGGTTGATGCCGCTGCGAGGGTGGTTCCGGCATCGTCGTCGATGACCTGAACCGAGAGGTGCCTGTTCGACCGGAATACGGCCAAACGAGGCCGAACTGCGGTGCCATGAATCTTCTTGCGGACGCGGCGATGGCGGCGAATGCGGCCATTTCGACGTGCTTGGGCGATCTTGGTCATCAGACGCTCCGTTACTTCTTTCCGGCCTTGCCGGCCTTGCGTGCTACTCGCTCGCCGGCGTACCGGACGCCCTTGCCCTTGTAAGGCTCGGGCTTGCGAATGCTACGAATGTTGGCGGCCACCTGGCCGACCACTTCTTTGTCGATTCCGGTGACGATCACCTGAGTTTGCTGAGGGACCTCAAAAACGATGCCGTCGGGTGCTTTGACGTCAACCGAATGGCTGAAGCCAAGATTGAGACGCAGCGCGTTAGGGCCCTTGGCCTCGGCGCGGTAACCAACGCCAACGATTTCGAGCTCCTTCTTGAAGCCCTCGGTGACGCCAATAACCATGTTGTTCACGAGGCTCCGAGTGAGTCCGTGCATCGCCTTGGTCTTGTTTTCGTCATTGGGCCGAGCGCACGTGAGTGTGTCGCCTTCCTGACTGATGGTGATGTTGCCGGGGATGACACGCTCAAGCGTGCCCTTAGGGCCCTTCACTGAAATGTGACCGTCGGCGACGTTGATGTCGACTCCGGCCGGAATTGTGATGGGTGAACTACCGATTCGAGACATGATTAAAGCTCTTCCTTCCTCGCCTGATCACCAGACGTAACAGAGGACTTCGCCGCCCACGTTGCGCTTGCGCGCTTCGCGATCGGTCATCAAGCCGTTCGAGGTCGATAGGACAGCAACACCAAGGCCACCTAGCACGCGTGGCACGGACTGCGCCCCGCTGTACACGCGCAAGCCAGGTGTTGAGATGCGACGCAAACCCATGATCGTGCGGTCACGCTCATCGGAGTACTTCATCTGGATGGTCAGCTGCTGGCCGACTCCGCTAGGAGCAGGACCGGTTCCGAATTCACCGATGTAGCCCTCCTTCTGGAGAACTGCGGCAAGCGCAACCTTTTGCTTAGACGAAGGCATACGCACTTCGTCGTGCTTGGCCGTGTTCGCGTTGCGAACCCGAGTCAGCATGTCGGCGATGGGATCAGTCATCATGATGTTGTCTCCTCACCAGCTCGACTTCGTCAGGCCAGGAATTTCGCCGGCGTGCGCAAGCTCGCGCAGGCAAACTCGGCACAACCCGAATTTGCGGTAGACCGAACGGGCGCGGCCGCAGCGACGGCAGCGGGTATAGCCACGAACCTTGAACTTCGGCTTCGCGTTGGCTTTGTTGATGAGTGCTTTTTTTGCCATGTCGTCGTCTCAGTTCAGCTCTGGCCGCCGTATTGCGGCCCGCGGCGCCTTTTCTTACGTGGTGCGTTCTCGGCTTCGATGCCCTTCTTGAAGGGGAAGCCAAACGCATCGAGCAACGCCATACCGGCGTCGTCGCTTTTTGCAGTGGTCACGATGGTGATGTCCATGCCACGCGGATGATCAGCTTCGTCGGGGTCGATCTCGGCAAACATTGTCTGCTCGG
>JAHRVJ010000130.1 GCA_019090765.1 Ilumatobacteraceae bacterium | reverse complement strand
GCCTTCAATTGTTCCGACGCGCCCAACATCACAGAATCGCCGAGGGCGAGCTGGTCGAGTGCGACAGGCACCGCAGTTGTTGTGGTCGTCTCAACAGTCGTCGTGGGATCGCCCGTCACCCCCGCCTCGGTCGAAGGTGAAGCCTCAGTTGTCGGCGGATCAGTTGCCTCGGGCTCATCGGCAGCCGAGCAAGACGGATCGTTGACCACGTCACAGGTGGAGCCCTCGGCTTCGGCGAGAGACCGGGCAACATCGTTCTGGATCAGGTCGGCCGTGGCAAGTTGATAGCCAGCGAATAGCGTGAACGACGCGACGATCACACCGCCGACGTACAACGCGTTTCGCGGGCCAGCGACCGGCGACCGTTGGATGCGACGCAAAGATTCGCCAAGAGTCCCCTTGCGGATCGGCGTCTCGATATAACGATACGACAGCTCGGTGACAACCGCTGTGAGGACCATCGCGATGACGAACTCATGGAACGCCATGTGCTTGCCAGCGATGTTTCGGATCAACTGGTAGATCGGCCAGTGATACAGGTACAGCCCGTATGAGCGTGTCCCGATCCACAGCAGCACCGGGATACTCAGCACACGTGAAGTGAATGCCAGCCGGTGAGTGATGGCGGCGATCACGGCGAGCGTGGCGATGTCGGTGAGGAAGAAGCCTCCTCGGAAGAGGAACGGATCAGTTCCGCCAGGACCGATAAAGCCGACCGTCACCATCAGGATCGCAAGCACCACCATGCCAACCAGAGCGCCACCGTCGAGCAGACGCGCCTTGGTACGTAACGGTCCACGCATCACCGCGATTGGACGCCAGATCATCGCGAACGCCGCTCCGAGCAGTAGGCCGCTCGCCCGCGTGGGGGTGGAAAGGTAGAGGAAATCCGCCTTGGAAATCTCTCGGCCGAAAATGCTCCAATACGCCTCGGGCGTAACCTCCGGCGTCCCTACTGGACCCGGGTGATACAGAATCGCGGTTACCAGCGTTACACCGACAGCCGCCAAGAAGAGCCAGCGACTGATCTCGGCCACTCGTCGACTGCCAACGCGAAGGAAAAGCACCATCACGATCGGCCACAGCAAATAGAACTGCTCTTCAACGGCCAGGCTCCATAGGTGGCGCAGCGGCGCGAAGTCGTTCGCAGCGGTGTAACCAGCGCCGGTCCAAATTTGGTACCAGTTCGAGACATAAAGGAATGCCGCGATCACATCGCCGCGCAGCTTGCCGAGCGCGTTCTGTTCGAACAGCGATGTCCATACCGTGAGTAGGAGCAGCATCGCGAACAGCGCTGGCAGCAACCGTCGGGCGCGACGAATCCAGAACTGGGTCATGTTGACCGTGGAGGAGCGTTCCTTCTCCGAGATCAGCAGCAGCGTGATCAGGTAGCCGGAGATGACGAAGAAGACTTCGACCCCGAGGAAACCGCCCTTTAGCCAGTCGGGGTTGGCGTGGTAAACCATCACCGCCACAACTGCTAGCGCCCGCATTCCGTCGAGACCGGGGAGGTACGGGACGCGGCTGATTCCGGCTGAGTCGGGGTCAGCTCCGCTGGAGCCGCGCTCCCCTACGGATTCAGTGCTGCTCGACATTGAACTCAAGTATCGCTCAGGGAGAGGCCAAGTCGAGGTTCACGCAGATTTCGATTGCCGTCTGCGGCCGGTTGAGCGTGTAGAGATGGACACCGGGCGCACCGGCTTCGAGCAGGTCGTTGGCAAGGTTGCTCGCAACTTCGATACCGATACGCCGAACATCGTCCGGATCGTCGGTGGTCTCTAGCCGATCAACTAACCATTCGGGCAGCGCTGTTCCGCTCATTTGCGCCATCCGCTGAATCTGTCGTTTGTTGCCGATCGGCATGATCCCTGGGAGGACCGGCTTATGAACGCCGAGATCGGCAAGCTCGTTGACGAGCCTCACCCAATGCTCAACATCGAAGAAAAACTGGGTGACCGCAAAGTCTGCAACGCTCAGCTTGTCAGCCAGATGCTGGCGGTCAGACGCTCGATCAGCAGATCGCGGATGCACTTCGGGGTGGGCAGCGACACCCACACAGAATGAGCGTGTCGATGCAACGTCAGCGAGTAAGTCACTCGCGTACGTGTAGTCGCCTGCTGGGATGCTGCCGTCGATTGGCGGGTCGCCGCCGAGGGCCAAAATGTTCTCGACCCCGATACGACGGTACTCAACGAGTAGGCCAGCAACATCGGTACGAGTGTGCCCCATACACGTCAGGTGAGCCATCGGCTCAAGGTCTGTTTCCTTACGCATCCAGTTAACGACATCGCCCGTGCGATGGCGATCTGAGCCACCAGCCCCATACGTGATGCTCACAAAGTCAGGCTTCAACTGCTCAAGCTCGGCAACTGTTCGCCCTAGGGTCATCTGGCCAGCGGGCGTTTTTGGCGGAAAGAACTCGAACGACAAAGTGCGTTTTGCCGCCATCTGATCCGCTATCCGAGCCATAGTTCAGTAGAACCTACCTGAGCCGCAAGTAGCCCGCCCGAACGGCGGAAGAAGGGACCAACATGCCAATCATCGATAACTGGAAACTTGTAGTACTCCAACGGTACGCAAAGTTCGACGGTCGAGCCGGGCGAGCCGAGTACTGGTGGTTCTTCCTGGCAAACGTGATCGTGCATGTAACGCTCGCAGCCCTCGCGCTTGCGTCCAGTGTTTTCTTCATCCTCCTGATTGTGTGGTGGCTCGCGATACTCGTTCCAACCGCCGCGGTCGGCGTCCGCCGGCTACACGACACAAACAAGTCGGGCTGGCTATTGCTGATCTTCCTTGCCCCAATCGTGGGACCGGTTCTGCTGATTGTTTTCCTAGCCATAGAGGGCGACGGCGCCCCCAACCAATACGGCCCACTCCCAACGGGAACCGCCTAGCAAGAGTGCCCAACAACCGACTAGCAGTGAGGCCGAACGACTTGAACTAGTGCCGGAAGTGTCGCTGTCCGGTGAACACCATGGCGATGCCGTGTTCGTTGGCCGCGGCTATTACTTCTTCGTCGCGGACTGAGCCTCCGGGTTGAATCACAGAGGCGATTCCGGCTTCAGCGGCAGCATCGAGCCCGTCTCGGAATGGGAAGAACGCGTCGCTCGCGCATGCACCACCCGCCGCTCGCCCATCAGAGCGTTGCGCCGCGATCCGAGCGGAGTCGAGGCGGTTCTGTTGTCCAGCCCCGATGCCGAAAGCCTGGAGGTCCTTGGCGTACACAATCGCGTTACTGCTGACGGCGGCACATACCTTCCAGGCGAACTCGAGATCGGCCCACTGCTCGTCGGTTGGCTGCGTAGAGGTCGCTACTCGCCAATCTGAGCTGCGCGGTGCCACCACGTCGGGCTGTTGGATCAGCAGGCCGCCATCGACCGGACGAATGTCGAACGGCAATGGCGAAGCAGGATTGGCAGAGATCACCCGGAGGTTCTTCTTACGACTAAGCGCCTCCAGAGCTTCAGGTTCGTAGTCGGGGGCTATCACGACTTCGGTGAACACTTCCGATAGCGCAGTGGCCATCGACGCGGTCACCGTGCGGTTGGCCGCCACGATTCCGCCGAAGGCACTCATGGGGTCGCACGCGTTAGCCCGTTTGTAGGCCTCGGCAATGTCCGCCGCGACGGCGACGCCACAGGGGTTGGCATGTTTAACGACGACGCATGCAGGGTCGTCGAACTTGTGCACCAGGCGCCATGCGGCTTCGCTGTCGAAGACATTGAGATAGCTGAGGGCCTTGCCCCCGTGTTGGGTCATTGAGTCCCACCAGCTGGTCGCTC
>JAHRVJ010000129.1 GCA_019090765.1 Ilumatobacteraceae bacterium | reverse complement strand
GCACTTCAGGAACTGAACGACGAACGCGCGCTGTACCTCGACCCTGAGGAATTACGGGTCATCAGCAAGTATTACGAAGGACTCGGCCGGGACGCCACCGACGTCGAGATTGAGACAT
This sequence comes from Ilumatobacteraceae bacterium, assembly GCA_019090765.1. Classification (GTDB taxonomy): domain Bacteria; phylum Actinomycetota; class Acidimicrobiia; order Acidimicrobiales; family Ilumatobacteraceae; genus Sva-07. The sequence goes on along the minus strand of JAHRVJ010000129.1, from coordinate 9,861 downwards.
TGGCTCAAACATGGAGCGAGCACTGTTCGCACAAGACCTTCCGCGCGGTAATCGAAGCAGTCGACCCGGCCGAGTGTGAAACCCGCGAGATCGAGCCGTTGCTTGAACAGCTGCGCGTGTGTACTGACTCAATTGAGGCCCCATTCGTACGATCGGCTTTTGTCGGCAATGCCGGCGTCATCGAGTTCACAGCTGGCACAACAATCGCGCTCAAAGCCGAAACCCACAATCACCCGTCGGCCGTTGAGCCGTTCGGCGGCGCGAATACCGGGGTCGGCGGGGTGATCCGTGATGTTCTTGGTATTGCTCACCGACCGATCGCGGTTACCGACATTCTGTGTTTCGGTCCCGCCGATCTACCGCTTAGCGACGTGCCCGACGGGTCGCTGCACCCTCGCCGAATTCGCGAGGGAGTCATCGACGGAGTTGCTGACTACGGCAACAAGATTGGCCTCCCCACGGTGGCTGGGGCGATTCTCTACGACCCGGCCTACACCACGAACCCGCTCGTTTTCGCTGGGTGCATCGGTACTGCCCCCGCCCGGCCGTTACATGACGGCCCGAACCCGGGTGACCGTGTTGTGGTCCTCGGTGGCGCAACCGGTCGCGACGGAATCCGGGGCGCCACCTTCTCCTCGGCGACGATGGACGCGACCACTGGGGAAGTTGCCGGCGCGAGTGTGCAGATCGGTGATCCGGTAGTTGAGAAACTGCTGATTGACGCGCTCGTCGGCGCCGAAGATCTGTATTCGGCAATCACTGATTGCGGCGCCGGAGGGCTTTCCTCGGCAGTCGGTGAAATGGCCGAAGGCATCGGCGCCGACATCGACCTCGAACTCGTACCGCGGAAGTATCCAGGCCTGGAGGCTTGGGAAGTCTGGCTATCCGAAGCGCAAGAGCGCATGGTCATTGCCGTTCCCCCGCGCAGCTTCGGTCCGCTGGCGCAGCGCTGCGAACGTGTCGGCGTGAGCATCGCCGACATCGGGTCCTTCACTGGTGACGGACAGTTGGTGGTGCGCAATGCCGAAGACGTCGTGGCACGCATCGACACAGCTTTCTTGCACGACGGCCGTCCACAGCGCCGAATGCTGGCGGAACTTCCCGACCCGAATCGAAGTGACCGGGTCACCCGTACGGTTAACGACCCGTCCGCGACACTCCTTGCTCTGCTCGCCCACCCCAACATTGCGTCGAAGGCGTCCACGATTAGACGATATGACCACGAGATACTCGGGTCCACAGTGGTGCGGCCACTCGTGGGGGCGGCTGCGGATGGGCCCGCCGATGGTGTCGTTTTGGCTGAGCCCAACGCGACCGAAGGCATCGCCATTGGTATCGGCGTAAACCCATGGCTCGGACTACATGACCCAGAGGCAATGGCCCACGCTGTCGTCGACGAAGCAATTCGCAACGTCGTCGCGGTCGGCGCCGACCCTGACCGCGTTGCACTGCTCGACAACTTCTCTTGGGGCGACCCGCGACGACCATCAACGTTGGGCGAGCTAGCCGCAACCGTCGCTGGCTGCTGCGCGGCAGCGCGGATGTTCTCGGCACCGTTCGTCTCCGGAAAGGACTCACTGAACAACGAATACGTTGGCTCCGACGGCGAGCAACATGCGGTACCACCGACGCTCGTCATCACCGCCGTAGCCCATGTGCCCGATGCTGATCAGTGCGTAACCCCTGATCTCGCAGCCGCTGGCAACGTCTTATTGCTACTCGGCCACACCGAAGTCGAATTCGCGGGTTCCCATCTCGACCAAGTTGCTACTGCACCGAACAACCCTGGCGTGACGCCTGCCCCCGACCCTGACGCTGTTGATCGCTACCGACGCCTCCACAGCGCGATGCGCGCCGGCCTTGTCGCATCATGCCACGACCTCAGCGAAGGTGGCCTCGCCGTCGCGATCGCGGAAATGTGTATCGGGGGGAGGCTCGGAGCAACGATCGACGCGCTCCCTCACGAAGACGCCACTGCCGCCCTGTTCAGCGAATCCTGCGGGCGGCTCATTGTCGAAGTCGAGTCAGCAAGCGTGTCCGCCTTCATGCGGGTGATGGATGATCAGGTACAACACCTCGGTGCGGTGAACGACCTCGCCACGTTGTTCCTCCCGAACGCGGAGCCGATAGCAGTTTCCGACCTTGCCGATGCTTTTAACCGGGAATCGGAATCGTGAGCCAGGTTCCCGCCCTCATCATCGCCGGCCCCGGCACCAATCGTGATCGCGATGTCGAACATGCCCTCAAACTTGCTGGCGCAGCGACCCGGATCGTATTGGCGAGCGAACTAGTCGCTCAGCCATCGCTATTGCAGCACGCCCGTTTGGCCGTCATCGCCGGCGGCTTCAGCTATGCAGATTCATTGGGGGCGGGGCGCATGCTGGCGCTCGACTTGGTGGCGGGGTTAGGTGACGGGCTGCGATCGTTCGTTGACGCCGGTCGCCCGGTAATCGGCATTTGTAATGGTTTTCAAGTGCTCACACGAACCCGCTTGTTACCGGGAGCGCTCGGACACAACGCTCAGGGTCGTTTCGATTGCCGCTGGGTGGTGCTCGATCCCGTTACCCCAAGCAACTCCGTGTGGACGCGCGGGATCGAAGATCCGATCCACTGCCCGATCGCGCACGGTGAGGGGCGGTATGTGCATCCAGATGCCGAATCGCTCGCTGCCGCGGGGCAAGTGGCGTTGCGCTACCGCAGCACCAATCCCAACGGCTCGGTGGCCGACATCGCTGGCGTCTCTGACCCCTCGGGGGTGGTACTCGGCCTGATGCCGCATCCAGAGAATCACATTGTTGCCCGCCAACACCCGCGCTCGACTCGTGGGGGTGGCGGACCGCGCCACCTCGGATTGCGCCTCTTCGAAAACGGCATCCGCCACGCCAAGGAACTCTGACCGCGACATCATGACATCGGGTCACGCCACCAACACCTCACCAGATCCAGAGCCACTCGACAATGTGGAACTGCGGCTCGATGACCGACGGGTCGGCAAGGTGCGCATCTCGTACGCGCTGCCAAATCGTCGACGCCTCTTCATTACCACCGACCGCCTTTCGGCCTTCGACCGGATCATTGCTGGCGTGCCTTACAAAGGTCAGGTCCTCAATCAGTTGTCAACCTGGTGGTTCGGCCAGACAGCCGACATCGTGGCCAACCATGCAATCTCCGAACCCGACCCCAATGTGCTCATCGCGACCGAAGCAGTCCCGCTACCGGTTGAGGTCATCGTGCGCGGGTACATCACCGGCGTTACTGATACCGCGCTGTGGACCCAATATGCCAACGGTGAACGAACGTTGTACGGCCACACGTTCCCCGACGGGTTGGCCAAGAATACGCCGTTGCCCGAGCCCATCGTGACGCCCACAACAAAGGGCTTGAACAATGCCCACGATGAGCCGCTCGCATCAGCGGAGGTAGTCAGTCGTGGCCTCGTCGAAAATGAGCTGTGGCGTCGTGTCGAACATGCCGCGCTCGCGCTGTTTGCCCGCGGTACAGAGCTAGGGGCCACGGCGGGGTTGATACTTGCCGACACCAAGTATGAATTCGGCCTCGCTGCCGACGGCGAGCTGCTCTTGATCGATGAGGTCCACACCCCCGACTCGTCACGCTGGTGGATCGCGGCAACTTACGACGAGCGTCTGCGGGCAGGGGACGAGCCCGAGAGCCTCGACAAAGAAGTTGTCCGTAGAGCATTGGCCGACGCTGGATATTCAGGCAGCGGGCCGATTCCCAAACTGCCCGCCGAAGTCTGGAGTGCCACGACCGCGCGATACATCGATGCCTACGAACGCCTCACTGGTAAAACCTTCAACCCTGGCGCCTACCCTGTGGGACCCCGGATAAACGCCGCTGTCGCGGGAATGGAGATCACCTGATATGAGTTCTCAAGCCTCCATCGGTATCCCGGTCACGGGGATTTCTACGGCTTCTGGCCAAGGATTCACCGACGACTCTCCGAAAGACGAATGCGGCGTGCTCGGATTGTCAACGCCCCACGGTGAAGGCGTTGCACAGTTGGCCTTCTTCGGCCTGTTCGCTCTCCAACATCGGGGGCAGGAGGCCGCCGGCATCGCGGTTAGCGACGGGCAGCGGGCTCGCGTCCACAAAGAGGCCGGCCTGGTCGCCAACGTGTTCACCCCCGACACGCTCGCGCCACTAACCGGGTACCACGCGATTGGCCACACTCGGTACTCGACCACCGGGTCGAATGCTGAACGCAACATCCAGCCCTTCCTGGTGGAAACCATGCACGGCCCACTTTCGGTTGCCCACAATGGCAACCTCGTAAACGCAACCGCGCTGCGCGAGGAACTTCTCAATCGGGGGTTTGGACTAACCGCCACAAGCGACACAGAGGTGTTCACCCTGATGCTCGCGGCAGCCGGGGGTCAGACCTGGCAAGAACGTATCGAGCGGACGTTGCCAGCCTGGAAGGGCGCCTTCTCCCTGGTCATCCTTGCGGCCGACCAGGTAATAGCTGTCCGCGACCCTTGGGGATTCCGTCCGCTTTCAGTGGGCCGGCTTCCCCATGGAGGGCACGCTGTCGCAAGCGAGACCTGCGCTCTGTCAACGCTCGGCTGCGTCGACATCGACGAAGTGGCGCCCGGCGAGATGGTCACCCTGCGCGGCGCCGAGCTCGAACGGACGCAGGTGTTGGCGCCGCAAGCCAACTCGGCGCGCTGCAGCTTCGAGTTCGTCTATTTCTCCCGACCCGACTCCAACTGGGACGGGCGCAGCGTGCACCACACCCGCCAGCAACTCGGGATTGAACTCGCCAAAGAATCTCCGGCCGATGCCGACGTGATAATACCGGTGCCCGATTCTTCAATTCCTGCCGCCATTGGATTCGCCCGCGAGACCGGGTTGCCCTTCAACGACGGCCTCATCAAGAACCGCTATATCGGCCGCACCTTTATCGAGCCGACCCAAGACATCCGAGAGCGCGGGGTCGCACTTAAGTTCAACGCACTTAGTGAGAATCTTGAGGGCCAACGAGTCGTCGTCATCGACGACTCCCTCGTCCGTGGGACCACTGCGGGTCCGCTAGTCAAGCTGGTGCGCGATGCCGGCGCAACCGAGGTGCACGTGCGCATCACCTGCCCGCCGATTACTCACGCCTGTCACTTCGGTGTCGATATGGGCCACGACGACGACCTGATGGCCTCGCAACTGAATGTCGAGGAGATCCGCGAGCACATCGGAGCAGACAGTCTGGCCTTCTTGTCGCTCGACGGAATGATGCAAGCGATCGCCGATCGTAAGAGTGGTCAAGACGACGGATACTGCAACGCCTGCTTCACCGGCGAATACCCCCTCGCCGTCGGCGACGCGCAAGCCAAGCTGTCATTCGAAGGGGTGCTCGCCTAGTGCGCGTTCTGGTTCTCGGGAGTGGCGGCCGTGAACAAGCATTGGCCTGGGCGTGCCGGAGTCACGGTCACGAAGTGACCATGCGCGCCAGCCTCGACGACGCCTCTGCCGACGACACCGATCTAGTCATTCCCGGCCCCGAAGCACTCCTCGTCGCTGGCGTCGCAGACGAATGCGGCCGACGCAACCTGTCCTGCTTCGGCCCAACTGCCGACCTTGCGCAACTCGAAGCTTCAAAGAGCTTTGCTCGTGACCTTGCCCAAACGATTGGCATTCCCGGCCCGCGGTTCGCGCGATTCGAAGATCCTGACGCGGCCATTGCCTGGTGGCGAGAACTTGGATGCCGGGTCGTGGTCAAGCTCGACGGGCTCGCTGGAGGCAAGGGCGTTGCGGTCCCCGACGACGACCAGGCCACGACAGATGCGATTCGTGCCGCGGCGGCCTCGGGGCCGTTCGTGCTCGAAGAGCGTCTCTACGGTCCGGAGTGCTCACTGCTCGCGATGTGTGACGGCACCCGCGCGGTCGCGCTCCCGGTGGCTCAAGACCACAAACGACTCGGCGAGGGCGACACCGGTCCGAACACGGGCGGGATGGGGGCCTACGCTCCGGCGCCAATCCCCTACGGAGCCAACGACTTGCTCGCCACCTTCGTGCAGCCTGTCATCGATCATCATGCCGCCGCGGGCACACCGTACGTCGGTGTTCTGTATGCCGGGCTGATGTTGACCGCCGATGGCCCCCGCCTGATCGAGTACAACGTTCGTTTCGGCGACCCCGAGGCACAGGCGGTATTACCACTGCTCGAAACTGACATTGCCGAACTGGCGCTGGCTTGCACCCGCGGGGCAGTCGAAGACCTACCGTTAGTGCTGCGCTCGCAGGCCACAGTCACGGTGGTCGCGGCAGCCGCGGGGTATCCGAATGCTCCCGTTCAAGGCGCCAAGATCACCGACAGCATGCATTCCGGCCTGATCGGTCACGACGGCACCACCACCGTCCGATTCGACGCCGGTGTCGATATCAACGGGTGTGTCGCCGGCGGTCGGGTCCTCGCCGTCACAGGTATTGGCTACGACCTTGCCGAAGCGCGCGCCGCCGCATACGAGCACATCGGACGCATCAGCTTCGACGGGATGCAGTTTCGCCGCGACATCGGCTGGAGGGCGATCGGAGCCGAAGTGGCCACGTACGCATCCGCCGGCGTTGATATCGACGAGGGTGGCCGCGCAGTTGCCGAGATGAAGGCCGCTGTCGAGGCGACTCACGGCAACGGGGTGCTCAAGGGAGTCGGCAGCTTCGGCGGTGTCTTCTCTGCTCAAGCGATCATGGATCTCGATGACCCAGTACTGGTCGCGTCCACCGACGGTGTGGGCACCAAAGTCGAGTTGGCAGCTCGCCTCGGCCTAGTTCGCGGCGTTGGTGCCGACATCGTGAACCACTGCATCGACGACGTACTGGTGCAATCCGCGAAACCATTGTTCTTTCTCGACTACATCGCCGCGAGCGTGCTCGATGCCGATCTGGTCGCCGAGGTAGTAAGCGGAATGGCCGACGCTTGCCTGGCTGCGGGCTGTGCGCTGCTCGGTGGCGAGACCGCTGAGATGCCCGGGGTGTACCAGCCTGGGTCATTCGACATCGCCGGAACCCTCATCGGGGTCGCCGACCGCTCCGAGTTGCTTCCCCGGCCCGACGTGGGCGCCGGGGACGTACTGGTCGGCGTTGCCTCAAGCGGGCCACACACCAACGGATACTCGCTGCTACGCAAGCTGTTTGATTGGATCCCGATGGATGTCGTGCCCGAAGGGTTTGATCGCCCGCTCGGCGAAACCCTGCTTGAGCCGCACCGCTCATACCTGGAGCTGCTCTCACCTGCACTGGCTGGAGGCAGCGTCAAGGCGCTTGCTCACATTACAGGTGGCGGGCTACCCGAGAATCTGCCACGCGTGCTCCCCGATGATGTCGACGCCGTGATCGAACTTGGCTCTTGGCCGATGCCTGAATTGTTTCGACTCGTTCGGGAACTGACCCCCCAGATGACCACCGAAGAGCTGTATCGCACCTTAAACATGGGCATCGGAATGGTCATCGTGTGCCACGAAGATGAAGTCAACAGCGTGCAGAGCAGCATCAACGAGACCACCTGGGTCATTGGGCGCTTGGTTGAAGGTGCCGGCAAGGTTCAACTGCGGCGAAGCTAGCCATCGATGATCTCGCATCTGCGAATATCGAAACCGGCAATTCAAAAAGGTGCCGCGGCAAACCGGGTTGGGCCGTCTTACTGTGTGTGGTCGCGAACGCGAGCACCTAACAGAAAGAAGCACCCCTATGACCAAGACCTCCTACACACTCATCTTGACCGCCGCGCATGGGTCAGAACCAGCACCAGATAGCGAAGAGTTCGGTGCCTACGTCAGTGAGTACATGGCGTTTGCCGAGGCCGCCGGAGCAGCGGGAGTTCTCAAAGGCGGAGAGTCGGTATTGCCGCCCGAGATGTCAACCACCGTCAGCGTGGTTGACGGAGACATCAAACTCCACGACGGGCCCTTTGCCGAGGTCGACGAGCACGTGATTGGTTGGTACCTGATCGAGGCCGAGGACCTCGACGAAGCCGTCAAATGGGCGGCCCAAATACCCGTAGCAGCCCGCGGCTACGGTGCAGTTGAGATCCGCCCCAACATTGACTACACCCAGGGGCCGCCAGCCTGACCAATGGACAGCGACCGACCACAGCACCAACCGACCACCGTCGAAGCCGCGGTCGATTCGGTCTACCGCCAACACTGGCGCAAATCGGTCGCTGTCCTGCTCGCCAGTTGCCGCGATCTCGCCCTCGCCGAGGACTGCGTGCAGGAGGCTTTCAGCCGAGCGTTGCGATCCTGGGCGCAAGAAGGGATCCCTGAAAACCCCGGGGCGTGGATCCTGGTCACGGCAAGACGAGTCCTAATTGACCACATCCGGTCAAGGGATGCCGGCACGAGGGCCATTGCCCGGCTGTGGGATCAGCCACTTTGGCAAGTTGAGCTGGAGCTGCTCGACGATCCCGAGAACGACACTCGAGATGACGAACTGGCCCTGATGTTGCTGTGTTGCCACCCGGCGCTCGCCCCAACTGACCAGGTCCTGTTGATGCTGCGGACCGTAGCGGGGCTGACACCGGAGCAGATCGCCCCGATGTTCTACAGCAACGAGCCCGGGATCCGCAGCAGGCTGACCAGAGCCAAACGGAAGATCCGGCTGAGCCGCGTCCCCCTTCGCCAACCCAGTGACCCTGCGGTCGCCGATCGGCTTCCCCAAGTTCTAGCGGCCGTACGACTGGCGTTCACCCATGGCCACCGGCCAGGTGCGGCCACGCCCGATGCTGGCGCCGACCTGCGCCGCGAGGCGATCCGTCTCGCCCAAGTCCTCACGGGAGTGTCCGAAGAGCCTGACACCTGGTCGCTACTCGCCCTGCTGATGTTCACCAACGAACGCATGCGCACCCGGCTCGATGAGCATGGACGCTTCATCCCACTACCCAACCAAGTTCGAACCCGGTGGGACCAAGACACGATCGCTACGGCCGCAGCTGCACTCGACCGCGGACGTAGCAACACGATGCGGTCGCCGTACCAGCTTGAGGCCGAAATCTCCGCTCTCCACACCACCGCCACTTCCGCCGAGCACACCGATTGGGCCCAAATCGTCGTCCTCTATAACGAACTCGTCGAGGTGGCCGGTGACGGTAATGCCGGCACCAAGCTGAACCGGGCCATCGCCATGGCCGAAGCGGGTGACCACATCCGAGCGGCGACAGAACTCGAACGACTCGACCCAGACAAGCTGGGTGGCCCGTGGCGCCTCCACGCGGCGCGCGCTCACCTCCATACCATCGCTGGCGACACCATCAAGGCGACGGCCGCGTGGAACCTGGCGGGCCAATCAGCACCAACGGCCGCTCTTCGTGACCAGCTCACAGCACGTCCAGGGATGCTCTGACCCTTCCCAGGCTCGGCCGCCAGCTGCTTAGCTCGCTTCGCTGAAGATGACCACTGGTATCTCTCGTGTGGTGGCCGAAACGTGATCGGCCATTCCGGGAAGCGCGCCACAGAGCTGTTCGAGTAGCTCGTCACGTTCGGGGCCAGATGTAACTGTTGCAGTAGACGGGATTGAGGCTCCGGGAACCTCGATGGTTACCTGATTGTTGTTTTCGATGTTTCGGTACCAGTCGGGAGATTGATCGGACCCCCCGTTGGCGGCCGCCACCGCTAGGCGGCCACCTGCGTCGACGAAACCCACGGGCGTGGTGTGCGGCCTGCCGCTGCTGCGCCCGCTGGTGGTCAGCAACAAGATGGGTGCACCCTCCATCGGGCCGGACAGTTTCCCTTCGTTTGCACGGAACTCCGTGATGACGCCCTGGTTGATCTCTCGCATGTCCATATTTTCTCCCTGTTGGTCGGTCTCGCTCTGCAGGCCTCGCAATCACACAAGGCACCGTTTGTACAAACTATC
>JAHRVJ010000128.1 GCA_019090765.1 Ilumatobacteraceae bacterium | reverse complement strand
TGGGGTGCGCTTCTTTGCTGGCGGCGCCCGTACGCAGAGCTTGGTGATGCGATCACGCAGCGGAACAGTCCGCATGATCGACGCGACTCACAAGGTGAAAAAGCTCCAAGAGTTCGCTGGCGTCGATTACTAACTACTGCTGGCCCCACCGCACCTCTGATGGTGAGATAGCCAGAGCTGGAAGCTAAGCGGTGAAGCTGCCGACGGCTTTGAGGCGGGCGGTGGCACGGTCGCGGCCAGCAATCGCCTCCGCGATTACTTCTTCGATCTCCTCAACCCTCAACGTGTTCTGGTGACGCTCGTGGGCCGCTTTGGCCCGCTCGACATCGATGTCTTCGGCCAGTTCGGCCGTGTCGGAGAGAATGGAAACCTTCGTTGGGGTACCACTGACCTCAACGAATCCACGGTGGATCGCAATATCTTGGATCTTGCCGTCGGTCTGGAAGACCCGTGCATGATTCTCGATGAGTGCGCCGAGGAACGCAGTGTGGCCAGCTTGGAACGCGACTTCGCCACCACCGAGAGTCCGGGTGATGACCATGTCGGCCTCACCCGAGTACAGCACCGCCTCTGGTGAGACGACTTCAACGATTAGTGACTCAGCCATTGCTCAGGACTCCTGAAGCTTCTTCGCCTTGGCCAGTACCTGCTCGACACCGCCAACGTTAAGGAAGGCCTGCTCGGGCACTTCGTCGAGGTCACCGTTGATGATCGATTCGAATGACTCGACCGTCTCGCTCACCGAAACATACTCGCCGACAAGACCGGTGAATACTTCGGCAACATAGAACGGCTGCGAGAGGAAACGCTCAACCTTGCGGGCTCGGTTAACGATGAGGCGATCCTCTTCGGACAGCTCGTCGAGCCCGAGAATCGCGATGATGTCCTGTAGCTCTTTGTAGCGCTGGAGCGTTTCCTGCACACGGCGGGCCACTGCGTAGTGATGGTCACCAACAACCTCTGGGCTGAGAATCGTTGACGTTGATGCCAGCGGGTCAACAGCGGGATAGATACCCAGCGCCGCAACCTGACGGGAAAGCTCAGTGGTGGCATCGAGGTGCGTGAAGGTGGTGAACGGTGCCGGGTCGGTGTAGTCGTCGGCAGGAACGTAAACGGCCTGCAGCGACGTAATCGAGCGACCCTTCGTGGAGGTGATTCGCTCCTGGAGTTGGCCCATCTCGTCGGCGAGTGTCGGCTGGTAGCCGACCGCTGCCGGCATTCGGCCGAGCAGGGTAGAAACCTCAGAACCAGCCTGCACGAAGCGGAAGATGTTGTCGATGAACAGCAGTACGTCCTGGTTCTGAACGTCACGGAAGTACTCCGCCATCGTCAGGGCCGATAGCGCCACCCGCAGCCGAACACCCGGCGGCTCGTCCATCTGGCCGAAGACAAGGGCGGCCTTTTCGAGTACGCCCGATTCCATCATTTCCAGCCGCAGGTCGGTGCCCTCACGGGTGCGTTCGCCAACCCCGGCAAACACAGACACACCACCATGCTGGGAAGCAACACGGTTGATCATCTCGGTGATCAGCACGGTCTTGCCGACGCCGGCACCCCCGAACAGTCCAATCTTGCCGCCCGCCACGTAGGGGGTGAGCAAATCGATGACCTTGATGCCGGTCTCGAACATTCTCGCCGACGGCTCAAGAGCGTCGAAGTCAGGGGCGGGCCGGTGAATTTCCCAGCGCTCCATATTCGCGAAATCATCGGGCTCGTTGTCGAGCGGCTCGCCCCAAACGTTCCAGATGTGTCCGAGGACCTTTTCCCCAACAGGTACCGAAAGGCCCTTGCCGGTGTTGCGGACGGCGGCCCCGCGTACGAGGCCATCAGTCGGCTTCATGCAAACGGCGCGTACACGACCGTCGCCGAGCTGCTGGGCCACTTCGGCGAGAACTGTGATGGTCTCGCCCTCAAGGGTCACATCGAACTCGATGGCATGGTTCAACTCAGGCAGGGCGCCACGAGGAAACTCCACGTCGATCACGGGGCCGGCAATGCCGACTACGCGACCGTCTTTAAGGTCGTTGCTCGATTGTGTTTCGGTCATGGTCATGACTGTGTTCTCCTGGGATTTCTTTGCGCTCAAACGGGGGCGCCGGAGTCGGCTTGTTGGAACTGCTCGTAGATCTCGTCACCGAGATCGATATAGGTCGAATCATCATCGTTGGAGTCAAGAGCCTCGGCTCCGCCGACGATCTCCATGATCTCAGTGGTGATCGAGTCCTGGCGGGCACGGTTCATGATCCTGCTGAGGGACAAGATGAGGTCCTCTGCATTGTCGGTCGCAGACTTCATCGCCCGCTGACGGAAGGCATGTTCGGAAGCTGCAGCGTTAAGCAGTGCAGCGTAGACACGTGCTTCGATATATCGCGGGACAAGAGTGTCGAGTATCCCCGCGGGGTCTGGCTCGAACTCGTATTCGCCGCCAGAGCCATCGGTGCTGTCGGCCCTACCGTCACCACCGGCAACGGTGTCCCTCGTTAGTGGGACGAGCGGCCGCAGCACAACTTCCTGACTACCAGAGCTAATGAAACGCGTATAGACCAGTTCGACCCTGTCGACCTCACCTGAGACAAAGAGTTCGACAACGTGCTCGCCGATTTCGCGGGCGTCTTCGTAGCTCGGCTGATCCGAAAATCCGTTGAAGGGCTTGCCCAGGTTGTAGTCACGGAACCGGAAGTACCCCTCAGCCTTTCGACCGATCGGAATGATCGTGTAATCCTTGCCGGCCAGGACGTCGGCTTTGATCTCACCTTCAGCGGCACGCTGCGTGCCGGAGTTGTAGCCGCCGCAGAGACCGCGGTCGGCGCCGATAACGACATAGCACGTGCGCTTGACCTCGTCGCGGCCCGCGAGCATTGGCGAATCAGCAGACGCACCGCTAGCCGCGAGATCCTTGACGACCTCGGTGATCTGTTCCGAGTACGGC
>JAHRVJ010000127.1 GCA_019090765.1 Ilumatobacteraceae bacterium | reverse complement strand
GATCGGTCGATTTCGTCACCTGAACCGTCGTAGAGACCGAATTCGCTTCCGGCGGCGGGAACTGCCGCGTCGCTGGAACTCTTGGCGACACTGATGTATTGGTCTGGTGGGACGAACTGTTGGCTCACCGAGACCGAATTCGGTGCTCCTGACCACGTCACTTGCCCTTGGATCCCGCTGCCCGCATAGAGATCGACGTTTCCAGTCGGGGACTGCGTATGGAATGCCAACTCCCACTCTGGACCCTTGATCTCGACACTAAACCGGGCGACGCCGCGAGCATCTGCGACGTCAGCTGTTTGCGGGTCGGCAGAGACAGCGAACCGCGGATCGGCGTCGAGCCGCCCCTCCATGTGCCAGGTCGGCCACCCGGCTGTTGCGGCCGCGGCCAAGCGAGCGTTGTCGGCGCTTGTGTCAGCGGCGTTGTCGGCATGCGCGATCGCGCCGATTGAACGATTGTCGTCAATGCCGGTAGTTGAGAGTTGGAGTACGGGAACGAGGCCGACCGCCTTGCCAGTGCTGTCGGTGACGTGTACCTCCAGGGGGTGCAGACCCGGTGATGTTGGCGGTTGTCCATCAAGTGTGCCCCACAGCAACTCCATTCGTAGCCCGCCAACAGCATGTTGTTGATCAGCGACTTCGGCCATGTATCGAGCAACCACGTACCCGTTGCGGAGTGCTTGGAAGTTGCCTCCGGACCCGTTGGCAATGTGCGTGTCCCGCGCCAGCCGGCGGCCGCCAGCGACCCCGCTTGGGCTGAGGTCTCGTAGAAACATACGCACTCCGAAATTGACTGCGATCTGTCGGCGACGCGTGAACTCCCCACCACCGAACAGTCTCGGATGCTCCCACTCGCCTGTCGTGGTGTTGTAGGTGCCGCTGTCGTTGAGTCCGTAGGGCACCACGCGGTCACCGCCGAAGGTTGCCATCAGTGCAGCCGCCCGGGCCTGATCGTTGGCGCTCCAGGACTCGGGATCGCCTTCTTGTGCAACTGTGCCTTCGCCGTGTACGTCTTCCATGACGCAGTAGCCGACACCGCGGGAGTTGTTCGGCGTAGCTGGGATATTCCAGAGCGAGCCGTACTGGGCGCCGACGAATGCGAAAGGCCCGCCGTTATTGGCGAGGCCGGTGCCGGGCCACGATTCGCTGGTTGCCGATGGGGCGACCTCCCCACCGAACCCATTTCGAGCAGTTCCCGCTGCCCCATGGGCGTAACGGTCCGGTGGCGGCGGCAAAGCCTCGACCAGTGGCGACACAACAAGTATCGCTAGGGCTGTCGCGGCGACCGCCAAACTCAACGTCGGAGTTGGCCGCAGATTTCGTGTGAACATCGTGTCTCAAACCCGTCTTTTGGGAACCTGAGTTCCGTAACAGTCGGGCGAGATCGCCGAGGTAATCAGGCAAAACTCTAGGCAGGCGGTCGCGTCGGCCCAACCCCGCAGAAGATTTTTCTTGCGTGATCTTGACTTCTCCGGACAGTCAATTTTCTACAGCAACTTCACAAGGGACCGAACAATGGCGCAACACACAGACCTCGCAGCACTAGTTGAGAATTCACCCGATAATGAATGGGTGAGGGACGCTGCATGCGGTGACCTAGGTCTCGAGAAACTCGACATGTTTTTCGTCGAGGCCGGTCGCACGCTCTCTAAAGAGGTTGTCGCGATGTGCGGTGACTGCCCGGTGCGCGTCGAATGTCTTGCGCATGCACAGTTCCGGGAGCTTGCTGGGGGTTACTTCGGCGGCGTGTCGCCATCGAAGCGACGCAAACTCGTCTCAGACGTTGCTCATGGCAGCGGAGAGAGTGCTGCTGCCAGCGAGCGTGAGTGACGATTTCCGCATGGTCATCTGCTGGCGTAGCCCGTCGGCCCATTCCACTGCATTCGCATACGCTGAGCTCAGATCGGCGAGTTGACCTGGTGCTAGGTGGGCGAGCGCCTCGACGTCTGCGCTCTCGCAAGCCTTAACGATGGTCAATATTTGGCCTAGCTCACTGTCTCCACCTAGGAGGGCATCTTGGATGGTGTCGCTGACCGGCAGTTCTTCGAGCAGCTCAAGCATTGGCGTCTGATAGATCGAGTCGGTGACCGATAGCAGTCCAACGGTGAAGGCGGGGCCGGCGAGGTCGGACCTGGGGGCCAGCTCGCCCGCTAGGCGAGCGCGTGTCGCGCCGAGAACGATGAGCTCTTCGCTTACGTCGCCAGCTGCTGAGAGCGCAAGTACCGTTGCTAGTCGCCGTACTTGGGCCACTCCCAACAGAACAATCGCGTGGCGCAACGACTCAACACGTCGATCGAGACCGAAGGCGCTTGAGTTGACGACGCCGAGGAGCCGATACGCCAGGGAGGGGTCGGTTCCAACCAGTTCTTCGACTTTGTCGATTTCGATGTCCTGGCGCTGCATTTCGGCGAGTAGTGAGAGCGACGAGATGCTGCTCAGTGGTCGAGCACCCCGGCTGAGCAGCTCGGGTCGGGCGAAGTAGAAGCCCTCGAATAGATCGAATCCGGCGTCCAGCGCTGCTGCGTATTGGTTCATCGTCTCGACCTTCTCGGCGACGATCAGGATTCCTGCGTTGATCTCGCGAACGTTTTCTACGATCGCAGGTAGTGCATCTAGTTCATCTGATACTTCAACTTTGACCACACTCGCGAGTGGAAGCAGAGATGAGGTTTCCAGTTCTGCGTGAGGGTTCAGATTGTCGATCGCGAAGTGGTACCCCTCGCGCTTGGCGTTGAACAGTGCTTCAACGGTTGAATCGGTTAGTGGCTCGTCTTCGCGTAGCTCGAAAATGATTCCTTCTGGTGGCAGAGCGCGGTAGATACCACTTTCCACCAGGCGTGGGCTGGCGTTGATGAATCCGAACCTGTCACCGATGAGGCGTTCCATTCCCCAGTCGAGCAAGGCGCGCTGGATTACAGATTGGGTCGCGTCGTCGGGGTCATCAAAGGAATGGCCGCCGTTTGGTCCGCCGCGATAGAGCAGTTCGTATCCGAACGTGCTGCGCTGTCGATCGAGAATTGGCTGCCGCCCAACGAAGATCTGGTCACTCATGATGATTCTTCGATTTCGGGGAACGCTGAGCGGCTCTTCTCGGGCGCCTTGGATTTCCAGTCATGGGCATGAGATGAAACGTCCGAGTGGTGGCGCCGTGTGCCAGTATTCGAACGGCTGCCTTGACAAGGTGTAAAGCCGACATAGATTGCTGAACATCACGAGCCAACTAACTGGCTATCTGCTTCGATAGCTGGCCTTACAAATTGAATTAGGTATGAAAAACGAACTCGACATCGACCCGGCGGTACTTCCGTCGAGGTCCGCCTATGCCGTTGTGCGGCATGCAGCGCCGCCCGTCTCTGCGCCGACATCACTTGCCCCGTTCACCATTCGTGTCGACGAGGACGGCGTGTCCGACTGGCTACTCACCGAAGACGCGGTGGCATTCGGTGAGAGCTCCGTGGTCCAGGAGTTTGCGGCGTGGCGTGGCGAATGGGAACGTTCCTGGATGCTCGAACCACTTGGTAGCTTGGGGAAACTTCGTCGCCTAGCAGTCGAACTTGACTCTGGCCCTGACAGTGATGGCAGAGACGGCGAACAGCTGCTGCGCAAGATGGCTACCGGTCCCGAGCATGTGGTCGTGCCCCCGGAGTCGCAGAAGGAACTCGCAAAGGCAGCAGCGGCAGTTGCTGCCAAAATTCGGACTCGGGGAGCGACCGGATTCGGGATCGTCGACGACACGCCGGATCGCGAATGGATCGGGCTGGCACATACTTGGTCGCCCTACGGAGAAGCTGAGGTGATCGCCGCTGATGAGTATCTCGAACTAAAATACGAGCCAGTACACGGCCTTGTAGTAACGATCCACGGCCACCCCGACCTGAATCCCATGTTAGCTGTCGCGCAGGTGGAGTTTGACGGGTCGCAAGTAGTCGTCACCGCTGCTGATGGGCGCCAGGAGGGTATTCACCATCATCATGCCCGCCCCTTGGCATGGCTCGTTCCGGGGTCCACGCGGTGGAGGGTCCACCCGATTCCAGAGATAGTCGTCTGGTCAAAAACCTTCGCCG
>JAHRVJ010000126.1 GCA_019090765.1 Ilumatobacteraceae bacterium | reverse complement strand
GTCGCCTTCATGGGCCGAGAGGAGGACGGTCCCTTCTGGTATCAAGACGCGGGAGAACTCGACCATGGCGTGGTGGAGTTGTGTTCGCGAGAGGTGAATCACCGAGTTGAAGGCGACGATGTCGGCGACGCTCGCCGTTGCGATTGGAAGGTGAATCATGTCAGCGATGACCGCGCTTCCGACGCGCCGCCTGGCTGCGGCTGCCATAGCGCCACTGAGATCGAAGGCGACGACATGTCGACCGGCCGATCGAACGCGAGCCCCGATGTGGCCAGGCCCGCTGCCGATGTCCAACACGGGACCAGTGGCTCTCGCTGCCAGCTCATCCAGTAGCTCACAATCTCGCGGCTTTGTTCGGAGTTCGTCGACGAATCGGCTCTCGTAGTCGGCGGCGACGACGCCGTACGCGGCTGCGGCGAGGTGCTCGTCTCCCATCTCCCAATTGTCGCTCGCTTCCAAACCGCCCGCCCCGCTCGTCGATATCGCGCACAATCGACCTGGAAGAAGTGCCGCTATGCGCTGTTCGAGAGTCTGAATGGCAACGTTGATATGCGTGGGTTCGAGCGGCTCGGCGCCGCGGCGATTATCCAAAGCGGCCCGTTGACAGCGCCGCCGAAGTAGCTACACTGATGGTATGAACGTAGCTACTTCGAGGTCAGAGGTCGGGATCCGCGACCTCAAGAACGGTCTCAGCAAGTACATCGATCGCGTGACGGCCGGTGAAGAGGTGATCGTCACAGATCGGGGTCGCCCGGTCGCCAGACTCTCTCCGCTCGACGCACCCGACGATCGCCTCGCTGACCTCGTTGCCGCTGGCCTGGTTCGACCACCCGCAAGCGGCACTCGTCATCGCGCTCGTTCCCGAATCAAGCCGAAGGGAAATGTGAGCGGTCTCGTAGCTGAGCAACGTCGGTGATCACCTATGTCGATACGTCGACCCTGATCAAACTGATCATCGAAGAGGAGGGGTCGGACCGAGCCGACCTGATCTGGCAGTCCGCCGATTCGGTTGCCTCGGTGAGTCTGGTCGTGGTCGAAGCGCGCGCTGCGCTCGCTGCAGCCGCGCGGGGGAAGCGGCTCTCGGTCGGCCAGCTGCACGTTGCCAAGACAGAGTTGGCCGCGTTCGTTGACGATCTCCATCTTGTCGAGGTGAACGAGGAACTCATCGAGAGCGCAGCGCAGCTCGCGGAAACCGAGTCGCTGAGGGGCTACGACGCAGTCCACCTCGCTGCCGCGCTCTTCGTGGGCGCCGCAGTCCTCACGAGCGCGGACCGGGCGCTGTGCGAGGCAGCCGAACGGCAGGGCCTGCACATCGCGGACCCACTGACGGCGTGACCGACCAATCCCCCTGGGCGCCGACCGAGATTCCTGAGCGGTCTGCCGATCGTGTACGTGCCGATCAGGAGTGGAAACGGCAGCGCGAGCGGTCCGTCGATATGAACGGCTCTCGTACTAGCGCGTGTTGTACGCAACCGAAGGCGTTCGAGATCGGGACGGGGTAAGACTCGAGCCGCCCCTGCGCTGCCCACGCTCACGTGAAACTCCCCAGAGTTGCTCGGCGGGCACAACTGGGGAATTTCAGCGAGCGGCAGCAGCGCTAGCGAACAGGTCTCGCGTCTCTCCGAGATCAGCTTGGGGGGTGGTGCAGATCGAGGCATTCCTTCAAGTCGCCATCGAGGTCGTCTATAGCGGAGCGCATCCATCTCACATAGTCGGTAGGTGATGCCGGAAGATGCGTGCCATCCGCTCGTCCGTGGGGAGTCCGGTGATTTCTTCTACGCCACTCTCGCGTAGCCAGACGACGATCTCGTCGATGAGCGCCCGACCAACCCCGCGCCCCTGCTGGGCGGCGTGAACACCAACGTCGTCGATGTACGCCCACGCATCGTCTTCTGAAACAAGATACCCCCATACGTAGCCGACGAGGACACCGTCGACTTCGGCCCTGACTGTCCAGCAGTTGTATGTCGTCAGCAAATGTGGGTATCTGCCGGACTCGGCCCAGTACCGACGACGGCGTGTGAGCCGCTCAGCGAATGTCAACGGAGAATGCCTAAACGCCGAGTCACGAACGCGCTTTATATCGGTCGGTCACTCCTCGTGCCGTCGCGGCCCGTCTCGGCTGATCTTCATGGCTCGATGATGCACGCAGGGGTCTGACATCCGGCGGACTCGGCTCTCCGACGCACTTACCGAAACTGGAGCTACCTACCCGGCGTTAGGAGACGCTCGGCGGCCGGGATCTAGGGATTACGTTTTGGGTCGGTTCCCGCGATCGGAAGTGCCGTTCTCGGACGGCTTGCGCCCCCTCGACGAGGCGGGACTATGCGTTACCCGATCTGCTGTCAGTTCGGTCGGATCTGGGGACGGGAGCACGGCAAATGCGTCGTCGGCGATGCAAGCAACGTCGTTGAGGCGTTCGAGACGCAGCCAGTGTTACATGTCCAGCGTCGACGGTAACGGCCCGCTCGCTCCGACACCGAAATACTCATGGAAGTGGCCCGAGGGCACCGAAGAATTCGGCGACATCGAACACTGCCTGGGAGAGGTTGCCCTCCATGTCGTAGACCTCGAAGAGAACGAGCCCGACGTCGGCTCTCGGGATCACTCCACCCCCGGTGTCGTCGCCCAATACGTCACCACGAATGGTGAAGTACCTCGATCCGATTCCATCGGAGGTCGCCGGGGAGTCGGTTGCGGTCCACTGGATCGTCAGACCTCCGAGCACCTCGGGGAGGCCGCCGCCTCCGTCGGGGAACCAATAGCATTCCGACCTCTCGCCTTCGCGATAATCGGTTGTGCACTCGATGAATTGTTTCTGATCAGCCGTTTCGACGATCAGCGATATCAGGCCGAAGGGACGGTCGATCGCACCGAAAGGACGGTCCTCACCGACGATCCCGGTCGGCGGCTGGAAGATGACCAGAGCGTCGCCCTCTGGCGTCCGCCCTACCTCGATTGCGGGGTCGTAGGCCGCTGCGCCAGGCGTGACTGGCGGACCGGCAAGGACTGCCGCCAATGCTGGTCCGTCGCCGAGGGGCGGTTCGGTGGTCGGCGGTGCGGCCACGGGAGGGTCGGTGACGGGTGGTTCGGTGGCCGGTGGCGAACTCTCCGCCGGTGCTTGGGTTGAGATCGTCTCCAACCCGGTGCCCTCGGGCGGGTCGTCGTCTGAGCCGCATGCGGAAGCAGCGATGATGAGCGTCGCTACAACTAGTAGTCGTTTCATCGATCCTCCTCGTGTCCGCAACTCATGTGGCGGAATACGATCGACAATACTGCTGTGCCGTCATCGAGACGTCATTCGGCTCGACTTGCAGCGACGTCGGCGATCGCCTACTGGCTGCGGCGGGCGTCGATCCAGTCGACCTCGAGCACAAAGGGCCCGTCGATGCCGTCGCCGCTGATAACGATGCGGATTTCTGTTGCCTGGCCGGCGTCGAGTGCTCGGTTACTCGACGGTTGGCTGGCTCGCGGTTGGCGTTGCAAATCTCGCCGGGCCCGCTACCGGAATCTTGCTCAAAGACACAGTCGTCGCACGCTTCGTGCCGCCCCATAACGTTCGGCCCATAGGCGACCACGGGCGTCCCCGAAGTGCCGATGGAGGGCACCCATATCTGCGGTCGGAACACCTGCTACTGATCGACACTTTCGATCGGTGGCCAGCGAGGAGTCAACGCCTCCGGGCCGCCCACAACTGCCGGTTCGAACTACGCCTCACGACGTGCCGTGCTCGCGCAGCCAGTCGGCGAGTGCGGCAGGCACGCTCACCACGGATGCCTGCGTCGGGGTCTGCTGGGCAGCTATTTGCAGCGTTGCGATGGCGGCACTTAGCCGGGTCGGGTGCTGGGCTGCATCGAAGGGTGCCGACTCGTGGAACTCGGCCGCGGTGAGGGCGGTCCAGTCTTCGATGCTCTCGGCCAGTGCGTCGAGCACCGCGATGTCATCGGTCCAGCAGACCGTCAGGAGATCGTCGAGTGCCCTGCGTAGATCGTCTTCGATTGTGAATCGCTCGGGGCTTGGTGCAGGGTGTTGTTAGGTCAGGACCGCTGCGCGACTTGGCGTTGATCAGTACGGGTACATCACCCCGACCGACGCGGAGGCGCTCGGGGTACCGGCGATCGAACTCCGCAAGATCGCACAAGCCAGCGGCCCGCTCACCATCCGTTACAGCGATCACCACGTCGAGTGAGGCTTGCTAACGTGGGCCCATGACGGAACTCGGACGAACGGTGTTGGCCGAAGCACTCGACCTCTCAGAGACCGAACGCGCCGACATCGCAGCCGAACTCCTTGCGAGCCTCCGTCAACCCGATGAGATGCCAGCCGACGAACTCGAACAGGTCTGGGCCGACGAGATCCAACGACGGGTGGAGCGAGTCCGCTCGGGTGAGAGCCCCACCGTTGCGTGGAGCGAGGTTCGCTCCGAAGCCGAGCGACGCCTCTCTCCACGGTGAACCGATCCATCCAGTTCGATCCTGCTGCTCGACTGGAGGCGATCGAGGCGGCCGTCTGGTACGACGATCAACGAATCGGACTCGGCGAAGAGTTCCTCGACGCAATCGAACTCACCCTCGACCTCGCCCTCCGTCGCCGAGTTCCGGACTCAACTGTTACCGACCTCGACGATGTTCGACGTGTTCGAGTAAGGCGGTTCCCATACCACCTCATCTTTCTCATCTCGTCCGTCGTGATCGTCGTCGTCGCAGTGATGCACGAACGACGGCGCCCGACCCACTGGATCGATCGCCTCGACGAGTGACCGACATGGCGTGCCTACTTCGTGCCTAGAACAATGCTCAGCAGGGCGCAATCAGGCACAACAACGCACAACATCGGCGCCCGAAGAAACCATGACTGAACAGGACAACTATCCGATACGCAGGCATGATGCGTTCAGTCTGGAAGCGCTTCCCAAGCTGAGTACCGGAGTTCGATTCTCCTCATCCGCTCCATGTGTAGAACTGACGGAGGTTGTTAACACTTTGGTCCTTCTTATGAGGGCACGTTGCGTTGAGCGATCGAAGGCCGCCGCAGACTGCCGAAGTGTTGGATGACATTTCAGATCAGAGTGGTGAGCTCATCGAAGGCCGCCGCGGACGCGTAGACGATCATGGCGGGCTTTAACTCCGACTTCGTAGTGACCGCGCCGCACGTTCTGGATGAACGCGTGACCGCGGATCACTACCGTCGCGGTCGGGCCCGTTCGCTGACCGCGCATCGGGTGAAGCAGCGCCTTCAGTCGCCCGTGATCACACTCGATCCGGTTGTCCGAATACTGCATAGTGTCATGGAGCGCGTCGGGGACAAGGTCATCGACCACACGCAGCCAGATCCCTGGTGACCTCAAGCGGTCGTTCACGACCGGCCAACAATGCTTCGAAGAACCTGGTCACCGCTGGGACGCTACGTCGCTTCGACACGTACACGTCGATGACGTGGTCCACGGCGGTGCCGCGTTCGGCCAGGAGTTCTGCCACGCCACGGCAGGACAGGCCATAGCGGAGGAACCAGCGCACCGCCAGCAGGATCATCTCCGGTGGGAACCCCGAGCCAACAAACGACCGAGACTGGCGAC
Organism: Ilumatobacteraceae bacterium; assembly: GCA_019090765.1. Taxonomy (GTDB): domain Bacteria; phylum Actinomycetota; class Acidimicrobiia; order Acidimicrobiales; family Ilumatobacteraceae; genus Sva-07. Next base: position 1,421 of record JAHRVJ010000126.1, on the reverse strand, counting down.
GGCGACGACGGACCACCCGTGCACGCCACGGCCCGCATCCCCCACTCCTAACGCGATCGTTGGGCGGATCAATGGGCGATGGCGTCGAGCACATTGAGCTTCCCAGCCCGTCGAGCCGGAAGCCACGCTGCGACGACACCGGCCAAGGCGGCGACGATCATCAGAACCACGATGCTGCCGACGGGAACCGACGTGCTGGACGCGAATGTCGATGGGAGGGCGGTGGTCACGCCCCAGCCGAAGAACAGCCCGAGAGAGACTCCGAGCACGGCGCCGAAGGTGGCCACGAGTGCCGCTTCGAAGCGGACCATGCGGCGGAGTTGCCTTCTGGTCATGCCGACTGCCCGAATAAGGCCGAGCTCACGGGTGCGCTCGAATACCGACAGCGCCAGCGTGTTGGCGATGCCGATCAGTGCGATGACAACCGCGAGGGCGACCATCACGTTGACCATCGTGAGCATCTCGTCGACCGTGCCGGTGATTCGGTTCTTGAACTCGTCTCCAGTTTCGATGTTCGCGGCCGGCAGATCGCTGGCGAGACCGGCGATGAGGGCCTCAATGGCTGAGGGTGGTGCACCGTCGGTGATCGACAAGGCGACCCATTCGAAGGTCTGGGACTGGCCTGCTGCGGCGAGCACGCTCTGGTCGAACAGGTAGTCCTGCATCATGATGGCCTGATCGTCGAACAGACCGACGATGGTCACTTCGAGCGTTGCGCCGTCAGCGAATTCAGTGACGAGGACGTCACCGATTGAGGCGTTGATCGCCTCGGCCTCGTCGACCGACACGACGACCGGGTTCGCCACATTCGTAGCGAACGAGCCGGCTTGCACATCGAGATCAAGCAGCGACTCGACGTCATCGAAGTCGAGTCCAACGATGTCGACGACCGAGCCGTCGATGTCCGCCTCGAGCTGCGTGAATCCGGTTGCTGCTGCTACAAGGTCCGATTCGCGGATCTCGGTTGTGAGGTTGGCGGGGAACTCGACCTCGGCGAGGTCGTCGGTGATGTAGTAGTCGGCCACGGCACTCTCTTCGAACGTGGTGCCGATGGTCGACTTGATCGACGCACCCACCGTCAAGGCTGCTGACACCAGAGCCAAGCCGATCATGAGAGCCGCTGCGGTAGTGGCGGTGCGACGTGAGTTGCGGGCGGCGTTCTTCTGCGCGAGGTTCCCGGCAACGCCGGCCCCCTTGCGCATCGGCCAGCCGAACAGGGTCGTGACAGCACCTACAGCGAGTGGGCTGAGCAGTGTGACGCCAAGGAACATTGCAATCGCACCAAACGCCATCGCTGCGACGGTCATAGCCGTGGAGCCAACTCCCGCGAGCCCGGCAGCACCGATGGCGATACCGGCGCCGAGGAGGCCGAAGCCGCTGACTTTGCGGGTGCGGGAGCCGGCGGCGCCTGCTTCTGCCCC